>NZ_KQ557126.1:0-98883 GCF_001443665.1 endosymbiont of Ridgeia piscesae
GCGCACTTCGCTGATTAAGAGTTTCTTCCGCATGTCAGATACAAAGTATATTTTGGCAAGTTCAAAAATAGACTGCCAATACTTTCGGAACGATTAATATGAATCCTCCTCAGCCCCGACCACAGCCCCAAAAACAGGGACCATCAGAAGGAAAAACAACCCCAAAGACCTCAAAAACCGCTTCACCAAACCGCCCCGATTGCTGGTTTGTGTCGGCATATCACACCTCTTTGGTTTATAGAGTTCAGAATATAGCCCACAACTCAGCATCAAAGACAGTGAACCATCTGTTATTCTCGGCTGAATCCATCCTAGCCACCGGAGCTAACCGGGTCCGTGAAAATAGCAAGATGTGCGTTCGTCATCAAGGCTACACGCGGGCTCCTTCGAAATGAAGGAACAAATACCCTAAGCGTGACATATAGCAGACTTTGGTTACTTTTCTTGAGCATATGCGTCAATTCAAAACCACACCAATAATCTTGCCGACGCACCCACTGGACAGATCCAAATCCCCTTAAAACAGAGCCACACACACAGTAGACTGTAGTTATGAATACAACCCTCGGCGTCATCATGGACCCAATCGAGTCCATCAAGGTCCAGAAAGACAGCACCTTCGCCATGCTGCTCGCTGCACAGCATAGAGGCTGGGAACTCCTCTACATGGAACAGGGCGACCTCTCGCTTTCTGACGGAGTCACCTATGCCCGCATGCGCCCGCTAAGGGTACGCGACAACGCCAGCAACTGGTACCAACTTGGCGACCAGCGGCAGGCACCACTCGATTCACTCGATGTGGTACTGATGCGCAAGGATCCCCCGTTTGACATGGAGTACATCTACACCACCTACCTGTTGGAGCAGGCAGAACACCGCGGCTGCCTGGTAGTCAACCGTCCGCAAGCGCTACGGGATGCCAATGAAAAGCTCTTTACCAGCGAATTCAACAACTGCACTCCGCCCACCTTGGTCAGCCGGAGCGCCGCTGAGATCCGCAGCTTCCTCGACCAACACCAGGACATCATCCTCAAACCCCTTGGCGGCATGGGTGGCGCCTCCGTCTTCCGGGTGCGCCGCGACGACCCCAACACCAGCGTCATCATCGAAACCCTGACCCTGCACGGCACCCAGCTCACCATGGCACAGCAATTCATCCCTGAGATCAACGCTGGTGACAAGCGTATCCTGATGATCGATGGCGAAGCCGTCCCGTACGCTCTGGCGCGCATTCCGGCCAAGGGGGAGACTCGCGGCAACCTGGCGGCCGGCGGCAGAGGCGAAGGTCAACCCCTCTCCGAGCGGGACCAGTGGATCGCCGCCCAAGTCGGCCCCGAGCTGAAGCGTCGCGGCATCCTGTTCGCCGGCCTCGACGTAATCGGCGACTACCTCACCGAGATCAACGTCACCAGCCCCACCTGCATCCGCGAGCTGGACCGTCAGTTCAACCTCGACATCGCCGGCGACCTGATGGATAGGATCGCGGAGCGACTGCAGTGACCCGCAGCCTGTTGCTTGCGCTGCTGCTGGCACTCGCCAGTAGCGGCTGCAGCGAACCACAGCCGGTCCATCACAACCGCTTCCTCGCCTTCGGCACCCTGGTCGATCTCGACATCAGCGGCGTCAGCCAGCAGGCGGCAGAGCAGGCCACCGCCGCCATCCAGGCCGACTTCGACTACATGCACCACGCCTGGCACGCTTGGGACCCCGGCCCGCTCGGCTACGTCAATCGCATGATCCGCACTGGCGAACCATTTGCCGTGCCACCCTCGGTGCTACCGCTGATCGAGATCAGCCAGCGGCTATCGCAACAGAGCGAACAACTATTCGATCCGGCCATCGGTCGGCTGATCGAGCTATGGGGTTTCCACAGAAAAAAGGAGCCGCCCCAGCCACCCGACAAGACAACCATTCAGGCCCTGCTCGACGCCCGTCCCAGCATCACCGACCTCAAGCTCAACGGCATCACCCTGCAGAGCGACAACCCCCAGGTGAAGCTCGACTTCGGCGCCTTCGGCAAAGGCTACGGCATCGATCTGGCGATCGACCACCTGCGCCAGCTGGGCATCCGCAATGCCATCGTCAACGCCGGCGGCGATCTACGTGCGATCGGCAATCACGGCGACCGACCCTGGCGCATCGCCATCCGCGACCCCTCGGGTGAAGGAGTGTTCGCGGTGATTGAGATCGACAACGACGAGAGCGTCTTCACATCCGGCGACTACGAGCGCAACTTCGTCTACCAGGGGCGCCGCTACCACCACATTATCGACCCGCGCAACGGCTATCCCGCCACCGGCAGCCGCTCGGTCACCGTCATTCACACTGATGCCACCACCGCCGATGCCGCCGCCACCGCGCTATTTATCGCAGGCCCCAGGGATTGGTACCGCATCGCCCGCTCAATGAGGCTAAAATACGTATTGCTTGTCGACGACTTGGGCGAACTCCACATGAGCCCCGCCATGGCACAACGAATTGAACTAACCGATCCAAACTTGCAGATCCAACTCAGCGAAGCACTCTGACCTCACCCATGCACTCTGCCGTCCTCCAACCCCATACCGACCGACTTGGTATCACCCTGTTCGTCGCCGCCTGCCTGCACGCGTTCATCATTCTGGGGATCCAGTTCAATTTTCAGGACTACAAAAAGCCGGACCATCGCCAGCAGAGCCTGGAAGTCACCGTGATCCGCCCGAACCTCGACAAACAGCCTCCGGAGGAGGAGAAACCCGACTTCCTCGCCCCGGTCAGCCAGGCAGGCGGCGGCGAGACCGACCTGCCAAAGCGCCCCTCGGTAGAGTCGGCCGAGAGCCCGATCCCCACCTCCAAACCCTCCCCCACTCGCAGCTCCGTGATGGCACCCCCGCCTGCACCACCGCAGCCAGCCAAGCAGCAGGTGATCGCAGCCCCGAAGGCCGAACGCAAACTGCAGGTCGAACAGCCCACCCCGAAACCGACACCGCGCCCCACCGCCGCCCAGTTACTCTCCAGCAAGACCCTGGAGATCGCCCGCCTCACCGCCGAGCTGGAAGAAAAAACCCAGGCCTACGCCAAGCGCACCAAACGCCGCGCCATCAGCGCCAGCACCAAGGAGTACAAATACGCCGCCTATCTGGATGCCTGGCGGCGCAAGGTCGAGCGCATCGGCAACCTCAACTACCCGGATGCAGCAAAACGCCAGCAACTCTACGGCAACCTGGTACTGCACGTAGCGGTACGCGCCGACGGCACCATCGAGAAGGTCCGCGTGCTCCACTCCTCAGGCCACAAGATCCTCGACGATGCAGCGATCCGTATCGTGCGCCTCGCCGCCCCCTACTCCCCATTTCCCAGCAACATCCGCGAAGAGATCGACGTGCTCGACATCACCCGCACCTGGCAGTTCCTGCGCAGCAACCGCCTCGGCACAGAGTAACGCCGGTTGCAGCCGCTCCGTCCGCGCCGGATACTATAGACATGACGCCCAATACCGACCTCACCAACCACTTCCTCATCGCCATGCCCGCGCTGGCCGACCCCAACTTCCATCACACCGTCACCTATCTGTGTGAACACCACCAGAACGGCGCCATGGGGATCGTGGTCAACCGCCCACTGGAGCTGCAGCTGGGCGACATCTTCCAGCAGCTCGAACTGAGCTGCAGCGACCCGCAGATCAGCCAACAACCCGTCTACGTCGGCGGTCCGGTACAGAGCGACCGGGGCTTCGTGCTGCATGAATCGGGACGCAGCTGGAAGTCCACATTGAAGGTTACCGATGCCATTAGCGTCACCACTTCGATGGACATCCTCGAGGCAATCGCCGCCGGCGACGGGCCAGACAAGATCCTCATCGCTCTGGGTTACGCCGGCTGGGGTGATGGCCAACTGGAGGATGAACTGGCGAACAACGCTTGGCTGAGCGGCCCTGCGGCTGAAGAAATCATCTTCCGCCTCCCCAGCGAGAGCCGCTGGCAGGCCGCCGCCGACCTGCTCGGCATCGACCTCAACCTGCTCAGCAGCGACGCCGGCCACGCATGACGCTGCTGGGCTTCGATTTCGGCACACGCAAGATCGGTGTCGCGGTGGGCCAGACTGTCAGCGGCACCGCCAGCGCCCTGGAGACCCTGCTGCCGGTCCGGCAGAAGATCGACTGGCAGCGCATCGGCGAACTGATCAAAGAGTGGCAGCCCGACGCGCTGGTAGTCGGCCTGCCACTCGACCTGGACGACAGCGAAACCGACGCCACCCAGCCCGCGCTGCGCTTCTCCCGCCAGCTCGAGGGGCGTTTTCACCTCAAGGTCCACCTGGCCGACGAGCGCCTCACCTCGATGGAGGCGCGCAGCCGCATCGGCCATCGCGCCAAACGCCTGGAAGATTACGACGCCGAAGCGGCCAAATTGATCCTCGAGACCTGGCTCAGCGAACAGTGAGCCACACCACCCGAAACAAAAAAGATTCAGACAGAGAGCAGCCCAATCGATGCAAATAAAGAAGTTCATGGACGCCGACGCGGTGGAGTCACTGATCGACGTGATGGCCGGCAAGCTCTGGAGCCTGCTCAATGAGCGGGGTATCGATGCACCGATGATGATCGGCATCCGCACCGGCGGCGTCTGGCTGGCGCAGCAGCTGCACCAGGAGCTCGGCCTGCAAGAACCGCTCGGAACCCTCGACATCTCCTTCTACCGGGATGACTTCACTCAGATCGGCATGAATCCTGAGGTGCACCCCTCCGACCTACCGCTGCCGGTGGATGGCCGCCACATCATCCTCATCGACGATGTGCTGCACACCGGCCGCACCATCCGCGCCGCGCTTAATGAGATCTTCGACTACGGCCGCCCGGCCTCGATAATCCTCGCCACCCTGGTGGAGCGCAGCGGCCGCGAACTGCCGATCGAGGCCGACGTGGTCGGGCTTCGCCCCACCCTCGCCGCCGACCAACACATCACCCTCACCGGTCCAAGCCCACTCGGCCTGGTGATCGGCAGCCGTTCCAACCGCAGCTCGCGCAATGGCGACACAGGAGAGGCCCGATGAGCCGTCACACGCCCAACCTGCAGCTAGATGAGCAGGGCCACCTACTGCACTTTCTCACCATCGACGGCCTGCGCCGTGAGCTGCTGACCGAGATCCTCGACACCGCAGAAGGCTTCACCGGGGTCTCTGAGCGTACAATAAAGAAGGTGCCACTGTGCCGCGGCAAGACCGTCGCCAACCTCTTCTTCGAGACCAGCACCCGCACCCGCACTACCTTTGAACTGGCCGAGAAGCGCCTCTCCGCCGACGTGCTCAACCTCAACATCAGCGCCTCTGCCACCTCCAAAGGCGAAACCCTACTCGACACCCTGCGCAACCTGGAGGCGATGCACATGGACATGTTTGTGGTGCGTCACGCCGACAGCGGCGCCGCCCACTTCATCGCCCAGCACGCCACCCCCGGAGTGGGAGTGATCAACGCCGGTGACGGCCGCCACGCCCACCCCACCCAGGCGATGCTCGACATGTTCACCATCCGCCGCCACAAGGGAGAATTCGTCGGCCTGCGGGTGGCGATCGTCGGCGACATCCTGCACTCGCGGGTGGCCCGCTCACAGATCCTCGCCCTCAACACCCTCGGCGTCTCCGAGGTGCGGGTGATCGCCCCCCGGACCCTGCTGCCCCACGACGCCCGCAAGCTCGGCGTGCATGTCTATCACGACCTGCAGGAGGGGATCCGTGACGTCGACGTGATCATCATGCTGCGGCTGCAGCGGGAGCGCATGCAGGGCGCGCTGCTGCCCAGCGAGCACGAATATTTTCAGCTCTACGGCCTCACCGACGAGCGCCTGGAGGCGGCCGACTCAGAGGCGATCGTGATGCACCCTGGGCCGATCAACCGTGGCGTGGAGATGGACTCACTGGTGGCCGATGGACCACGTTCGGTAATCCTGCAACAGGTCAGCTACGGCATCGCCATCCGCATGGCTGTAATCTCAATGATTATCGGCCGTCAGAACCTACAGGCCCAGGCTTAACCAGATGAACAACAGCAACACCATCAGCATCCTCAATGGCCGTCTAATTGACCCGGCCCACGGCATCGACGCGACCCAGGATCTGCACATTGGCAATGGCAAGGTGCTCTCGCTAGGGGCGCCTCCCGAGGGCTTCAGCGCCGACACCAGCATCGACGCCAGCGACAAGATTGTCTGCCCCGGCCTGATCGATCTCTGCGCCAACCTGCGCCAACCCGGCGCCGAACACAAGGCGACCATCGCCAGCGAAACTGCAGCGGCAGCAGCTGGCGGTATCACCACCCTCTGCTGCCCCCCCGACACCCTACCGGTGATCGACACCCAGGCGGTAGCGGAGCAGATTCAGAGGCTGGCCCGGGCCGCCGGCCACTGCCGTCTGCTGCCTCAGGGGGCGCAGACCAAGGGGCTGGAGGGCAGCCAGCTGAGCGAGATGGCGGCACTCAAGCGAGCCGGCTGCTGCGCTGTGAGCAACGCCTACACGCCTTTGCTCAACACCCTGGTGCAGCGGCGCGCACTGGAATACGCCGCCACCTTCAATATCCTCACCATCATCCGCCCCCAGGACGAGCATCTCGCCAACCAGGGCTGCGTACATGAGGGTAAGGTGGCCGACCGGCTCGGCCTGCCCGGCATCCCCGAGGCGGCAGAGACGGTGGCCATCGCGCGGGATCTGGCGCTGGCGGAACATGCCAAGGCACGTATCCACTTCCACGCTATCTCCTCTGCCCGTGGCAGCAACATGCTGGCCCGCGCCTGCTTCGGCAAGCAGCAGGTGAGCGCCGACGTGGCGATCCACCAGCTGTTTCTCACCGAGATGGATGTGGAGAGCTTCGACAGCAACGTCCACGTGATCCCGCCGCTGCGCACCAGCGGCGACCGGGACGGGCTGCGTCAGGCACTCGCCGACAACCTACTGTCGGCGATCTGCTCCGACCATCAGCCCCATGAGCCAGACGCCAAAGCCGCCCCCTTCCCGGCCACCGAACCGGGCATTTCAGGGCTCGACACCCTGCTCTCCCTGACTCTGAAACTGGTCGAGGAGAGAGTGCTCGATCTGCCTGACGCGATCGCCCGCCTCACCAGCGGGCCGGCGAAGATCCTCGACCTGCCTTTCGGGCAGCTCGCCGTCGGCGCCAGCGCAGACATCTGCATCTTCGATCCGCAGCAGCGCTGGACGGTGCGGTCTGATCAGCTGTTGAGCCAGGGCAAAAACAGCCCGTTCATCGGCTGGGACCTGCCCGGTAGGGTCAGCCACACCCTGCTCGAAGGACGTATCGTCTACACTGCGGAGCCGGCCTAAGCCGCCGCCCATTTCGAACCATGAGCCAGACCATGAATAGACCACACCGCGACAGCCTGTTTCTTGAGCAGGCCGAGATCCTCTCCCATGAGGCCTTCGAGGGCGATCAGTTTATCCTGCGCCTGCAGGCCCCAAAGTGCGCCGCGCGCGCTCAGCCCGGCAGCTTCGTCCATCTGCAGTGCGATCCGCTGCAGCCGATGCGCCGGCCGATCTCACTCATGCGGGTGTCGGCCAGGGAAGGCTGGGTGGAACTCCTCTACAAAGCGGTCGGACAAGGCACCCGGTTGCTGTCACTGCGCCAACGCGGTGAATCACTCAATCTGCTAGGCCCCATCGGGGTACCGTTCAGACCCGATCCGGATCGTTCCCTGCCACTGTTGATCGGCGGCGGCGTAGGCATGCCGCCGATGGTGTTTCTCGCCGACACCCTGCGTAGCGACAAGAGCAAGAAACCCTTTGTCATCCTCGGCTCCGAAGTGCCTTTCCCGTTCCAGCCACAACCTTCGCAACTGCTGATGCCACAGCTGCCCGAAGGCGTGATCGCCGCAATGCCGCTGCTCGATGACTGGGGCATTCCCAGCCGCCTCACCAGCCAGCAAGACTTTCCCGGCTGTCACCAGGGCTATGTCACCGAGCTGGCGCGCCACTGGCTCGACGCGCTGGATGCCGATCAGCGGGATCAGGTGGAGATCTTCGCCTGCGGCCCGCACCCGATGCTGGAGGCGGTCGCCACCCTGGCAAAAGAGTTCGAGCTACCCTGTCAGGTCTCGCTGGAAGAGTTCATGGCCTGCGGTGTCGGTGGCTGCGCTGGCTGCGTGGTGGAGCTAGAGACCCCGGCCGGCCCGGCAATGAAGCGGGTCTGTGTCGACGGCCCGGTGTTCGATGCCCGCCAGGTGTTTGTCTGAGCGGTAAAGCCCCCATCATTCCCATGCTTTGCCCCCAGCAACAGCCGCTATAATCGGCAGCATTGAGAGATCCGGACCAGGCAATACTATGAATACAGAGAGCCGCATCAAAGAGAAACTCCAGAGCGCCTTCCAACCGCTTCACTTGGAGGTGACAAATGAGAGCCACATGCACAACGTGCCGCCCGGCTCTGAGTCCCACTTTAAGGTGGTGCTGGTCAGCAGTCAGTTTGAAGGTGAACGCCTGATCGGGCGGCACCGGGCGGTCAACAAGGCCCTCGTCGAGGAGTTGCAGGCCGGAGTGCATGCTCTGGCACTGCACACCCTGACCCCGGAGGAGTGGTTCAGCAAGGGGGGCACCAGCCCCGACTCTCCGGAGTGCCTCGGCGGGGCGAAGGCGTCGTCTGACAGCTGAACTATGTTGGGACGTCTGTTTGGCATGAAAGCTCTCAATCGTAGCACCGATGAGCAGACCCGAATCGATCAAGCCTGTCGCAGCCTGGCACTCTACCAGACCAACAGCTGCCCCTATTGCGTCACCGTGCGCCGCACCATCAAAAAGCTGCAGCTGAAGATCGAACTACGCGACATTCAGCGCAATCCTGCCTGGCGCCAAGAGTTGATGCAGGGCGGCGGCATGACACAGGTGCCCTGTCTGCGCATCGAAGCGGCTAACGGGCGGGTGCAGTGGATGTATGAGTCTGCCGACATCAAACGCTATCTGAGGCAGCATTTTTCCAGCTGACAGCTCCCGCAGTGAAACAAAAGCGGCGGCAAACGAGCGCCGCTCTGGTACAAAATCGCCTCTTAAGCTGTCGAAAAACCTTACACTGCCCGCCACACATCAATCTAAGTCATTGATTTTTGGCACCCATGAATCTGGCATCAGATATGCAACGTATCTTCTGTAAAGCGGAGAGAAACGCTGAGGAGAGGTCCCATGAGAACTCCAGAACTACAACCCATCGAGGCCATCAAGACTAAACTGGCCAACGAAGAGCGCCAACGGATTCGCCGCGGCATCCTCAGCCAGCTGATCCTGGCGCGTCAAAACCGCCACTTTCACGGCACCTATGGGGTCAGCGAGAACAACCGGAATGCTGGTTTCTTGCCCGCTTTTCAGGACCTTAGCAGCGGCAGCTGGATCATCTCCCAGTTTGCTGACGGCCGACCGGCCCCGATGCACCTGCTCGACGGCCTGCCGCAGGAATGGATCTGCCGACGCGACCAGAGCGGTCGCGCACTCAGCACCCGAGAGGGAATAGTCGCCGGCTTTGTACGTGACGGAATTTTTTACACTCGCGAGGCAGCTGTTCAGGCAGCCGCTCACTGAGATTGCTGCTACCGCCCTCCCCTCAGGCCTCTCTATCGAAGTAGTTCAGGGTAAGCCGGAATACCACCGGCCCCAGCAGCACCAGCGCGATCAGGTTGGGGATCGCCATCAGCGCGTTCAGGGTGTCGGCCAACAACCAGACAAAAGCCAGCTTCACCGTCGCCCCAAGCGGGATCGCCACCACCCAGAGGATACGAAACGGCAGGATCGCCTTCACCCCGAACAGATATTCCACACAACGTTCGCCGTAGACACTCCAACCGATGATGGTGGTGAAGGCGAAGATCATCAGGCCGAAGGTCACCACCCACTCACCCACCCCCGGCAACCCCGCAGCAAAGGCGGCGGAGGAGAGCGCCGCACCTTGGGCGCCGCTACTCCACTCGCCGGTCATCACGATCACCAGTGCGGTGATGGTGCAGAGCACCAGAGTATCGATAAAGGTACCGAGCATCGCGATGGAGCCCTGCCGTACCGAATCGTCGGTCTTGGCAGCGGCATGGGCGATGGGGGCAGAACCGAGACCCGCCTCGTTGGAGAAGATTCCGCGCGCCACCCCCATCTGGATCGCCACCATCACCGCTGACCCGGCAAAACCGCCGGTGGCTGCAGTGGGGGTAAAGGCCTGACTGACGATCAGGCCGAGCGCCGCCGGCAGCTCGGTAATATTTGCCAGGATCACCAACAGGCCACCCGCCAGATAGGCCAGCGCCATCATCGGCACCAGCTTACCCGCCACCTGGGCGATACGACGGATGCCGCCGATCAGCACCAGAAACACCAGCACCGCCATCACAATGCCGACGACCAACTTGTCGAAACCCAGATTGGTGGAGACCGCATCCGCCACCGAATTGGCCTGCACCATGTTGCCGATGCCAAAGCCGGCGATCGCACCGAAGATGGCAAATGCCGTACCCAGCCAGGCCCAGTGTTCGCCCAAGCCATTTTTGATGTAGTACATCGGGCCGCCCACATGGTTGCCCTGCTCATCCACCTCGCGGTATTTCACTGCCAGCACCGCCTCAGCGTACTTGGTGGCCATACCGACCAGCGCAGTGCACCACATCCAGAACACTGCCCCCGGGCCGCCCAGAGCAATCGCGGTCCCCACCCCGGCGATATTGCCGGTACCAATGGTAGCGGAGAGCGAGGTCATCAGGGCGTTGAAGGGGCTGATCTCACCCTCTCCCGTCCCCTTGCGTCCCTGCCAGAGCATGCGAAAGCCGTACCCCAACTTGCGCAGCGGCATCAGTTTCAGGCCCAGGGTCAGAAAGACACCGGTTCCCAGAATAAGCAGCAGCATCAACGGCCCCCAGACAATGCCGTTGACGCTGCTTACCAGTGCGCTTAGTGTCTCCACATCCTCTCTCCTAAATCTTCAGGCCGATTTTTGATTATTCATAACCGTTGACGGAACCACTGCCATACATAGCCACGTCACTGCCCACAAACTATCAGCGTTGCTTGACAACAATCAATGCCCGGTAGACTCTAAAACCTTGATAATCTTGAGAACTGCGATTGCGCATTCAGGGGGCACCACCATGTCAGTCTGTCGAAACCTCAAGGGATTTACCCGCGAACACGAACATCTTGCTGACTTTTTCTCTCTGATGTCGGTCGCCCTACTGTTTGGCACACTCTATGTTGGGGTCAGCTACCACACCCCGATCATGGCCTGGATGGGCGAGAATATGCTGCTTCGAATACCGCTGTTCATCCTCACCATCCTGCTCGATCTGTTCCTGATGTTCCTGTTCCTCAACCTTGGCTCCGCCCGTTCTGCAGACGATGACGAAAGCTGTTTCCACACCTTCAAAGGGCGCAGGGGGGATGCCGGTTCTATCGGCAAGATGTTCAGCGGCTGGCTGCACCACATGGAGCAGGTCGGACGCAGACATCGCTGACCTCAGCCCCGCCCAACCGAACTGTCGGATGTTCAAACTCACTCACTGGCGCCTGCCGCTCCTGCTTGCGCTGCTGCTCTCGATGCTCAGCGGCTGCGCCTCTATGGCCACTAACTCGCTCGCCACCAATCTATCGAGCGCCATGCTCAATCAGAGCGACCCAGAGATCGTACGCAGCGGCGCCCCCGCCTACCTGCTGCTGCTCGACTCTCTGATCACTGAATCGAACGATGATCCGGTCCTACTGTTTGCTGGCGCACGACTCTACAGCGCCTATGGCAGCGGCCTGGTGAAAGACCCGGAACGTCAGAAGGGGCTGGCGCAGAAGGCGCTCGACTACGCCAGCCGCGGCCTCTGCGACTCCCAACCAGGACTCTGCGAAAAATGCTCTGCTCCATTCAGCGAGTTTCAGGCCGAAGTCGCACAGATCGGCATCTCCGATATCGAAGGCCTTTATCTGATGGCCACCACTTGGGCCGGCTGGATCCAGGCCCATCAGGACGACTGGAACGCGGTGGCGCAATTGCCCAAAGTCGAGGCGCTGCTGCAGCGGGTCATCAACATAAAACCGGGTTACGAACAGGGTCGTGCACAGCTCTATCTGGGGGTCATCCGATCGCAGATCCCACCGGCGCTGGGTGGCAATCCTGAGATTGGCCGGCGACACTTCGAGCAGGCCCTGAAATATTCAGAAGGGCGCGACCTCATTGCCAAGGTCGAGTTTGCCCGCCGCTACGCCCGCCTGGTGTTCAATCAAGCACTACACGACCGCCTGCTCAACGAGGTAATCGCCGCCGACCCCCAGGCCCCAGGGCTGACCCTGAGCAACGTCATCGCCAAAAGACAGGCCCGGGAGCTGCTGGCTGACGACTACTTTTGATCAATCGTAGCCGCCCTGAAACCAGCATCAGCACCACACGCAGTGCAATTGACACAAAAATGCACCCACACGAGATAGTACTGCCAGGCGAAAGCATCTACCTTTCTACCTGCGTTAAACAACAGATCCGGAGTCCACGATGATCCGCGCGATACTTGCGCTCTTTTTCAGCCTCAGCCTGCTGACCACAGCCAACGCCACCACCCTCAAGATCGCCACCATCGCGCCGGATGGCACTACCTGGATGAAGACCATGCGCGCAGCGGCTAAACAGATCAAAACGCGCACCGAGGGGCGGGTCAAACTGCGCTTCTACCCCGGTGGCGTGATGGGCAACGACCAGAGCGTGCTGCGCAAGATCCGTGTCAGCCAGCTCCACGGTGGCGCCATCTCCGGTGGAGGCCTGACCCAGATCTCCTCGGATGCACAACTCTACGGACTGCCGTTTCTGTTCCGTAACCTGCAGGAGGTGGACCATGTGCGTCAGTCGATGGATCCTTTGATCGCCGAGTCGCTCCACGCCAAGGGTTTTGCCAGCTACGGCATCAGTGAGGGCGGCTTTGCCTATCTGTTGTCCAACAGCCCGGTACGCAACACGCAGGAGCTCAAATCACAACGGATCTGGATCCCCGAGACCGATCAAATCAGCAGCAACGCCTTCAGCGAACTTGGTATATCGCCGATCCCCCTGCCGCTCACCGATGTCCTGACCGGCCTGCAGACCGGCCTCATCGACACCATTGCCTCCTCACCGATCGGCGCGATTGCACTACAGTGGCACACCCGAGTGAAATACCTCACCGATATCCCGCTCTCCTATCTCTATGGCAGCCTGGTGATCAAAGAGAAGGCGCTGAAGAAGCTCTCCAGCGCCGATCGGGCCATCCTCAGAGAGGAGATGCTCAAGGCATTCACGTCGCTGAACACATCCAGCCGCAGCGATAACAAACAGGCCAAGGCCGCCCTCAAACAGCAAGGCATCGAATTCATCCAGCCGGACCCGGCGGACCGCGCCCTGTGGGAGCAGAAAGCCGCCAATTCCGTCACTCAGGCCGTCCAGGATGGGGCACTCTCAAAATCGCTATTCGAACAGTTGCGGCAACTGATCACAGCATACCGCCGCTCGCACCCCAACTAGGGTTCAGTGTTGCAGATCTTCAATCTCTTCGATCACGCCTCAGCCAACGGCTTTCAGGAGCGCTTCGAGACCCTGTTGCGCTGCCCCAACCTGGAGCTGGAGCGTATCATCAGCCCCGCTGGCAGCCGCAGCGAGCTGTTTGTTCAGGAGCAGGACGAGTGGGTAGCGGTGATCCAGGGAGAGGCACTGCTGGAGATGGCGGGTGAACAACTCACGCTGTCACGCGGCGACTCGCTTTTCATCCCGGCCCACACCCCCCATCAGGTGCTGCAGACCAGCCAGGATCCCCTCTGCATCTGGCTGGCGCTGCATATCCACGCCTGCCCCCCGCTATCCAGCACCTAAGGGCTGAACTATCCGTATTCCTATCGGGATCTGTCTGTAAAACGCGTATACTGCCGCCATCATGCTGGAACAATTGAAACGGATCCGACGCACAATCCTCGCCATCGAGGACGGCCTGATGGCACTGCTGCTCTCCGCGATGATCCTGCTCGCGGTGGCGCAGATCGCGCTACGCAACCTGTTCGACTCCGGCATCATCTGGGCCGATCCGAGCCTACGCATAATGGTGCTCTGGATCGCCCTGCTCGGTGCACTGGCAGCCGCCCGCGAGGATCGCCACATCCGCATCGATCTGCTCTCCCACATATTCAAGGGGCGTGGCCTAGCCTATCTGCAGGCAGCCACCGATCTGTTCAGCGCCGCCGTCTGCAGCCTGATCGCCTGGCACGGTGGCCGCTTCGTCTGGTTTGAATGGCAGGATGGCACAAAGCTGTTCAACGGCATCCCCGCCTGGGCCGGCGAGATCATCATCCCGATCGGTTTTGGCGTATTGACACTGCGTTTTCTGCTGAACCTGCCGCTGCGCTTTCACAACGGGGAGTGGCAGTGATGCTGATCGCCCTCGGACTGATCCTGCTGGCGATCATCGGCACCCCGCTGTTTGTCATCATCGGCGCCAGCGCCCTGTGGGGCTTCTACCAGTCGGAGGTCGACCTGTCGGTAGTGGCGATCGAGTTCTTCCGCATCGCCGAGATGCCGGTGCTGCTGGCGATCCCGCTGTTCACCTTTGCCGGCTACCTGCTGAGCGAGAGCAACGCCCCCTACCGGCTGGTGCGCCTGACCCGCGCCCTGCTCGGCTGGATGCCCGGCGGGCTGGCCTTTGTCTCATTGATCGCCTGCGCGCTGTTCACCGCCTTCACCGGCGCCTCCGGCGTAACCATCGTGGCGCTGGGCGCACTGCTCTATCCGGCCCTGATGGAGTCGGGCTACAAGCAGAACTTCAGCCTCGGCCTGGTCACCACCTCCGGCAGCCTGGGGCTGCTGTTCGCGCCGGCGCTGCCGCTGATTCTCTACGCGGTGGTAGCGCAGCAGATGGGCATCGGCGTATCGATCTCGGTGGATGACATGTTCCTCGCCGGCATCCTGCCCGGCCTGCTGATGCTGGTGCTGCTGGTCGGCTGGAGCCTCTGGTCGAGCCGCGGCGCCACGCTGCACCCCTTCTCCCGGGTCGAGGCACTGGATGCGATACGCAAGGCGATCTGGGAGATCCCGCTGCCTATCATCGTGCTCGGCGGGGTCTATAGCGGCTACTTCGCGATCTCCGAGGCAGCCGCAGTCACCGCCTTCTATGTGTTGGTGGTAGAGGTCTTCATCCATCAGGAGATCCCGCTGCGCAAGCTGCCCGGGGTGATGCGCGAGTCGATGCTGCTGGTGGGCGGCATCCTGGTGATCCTGGGCCTGTCGCTCGCCTCCACCAACTACTTGATCGACGCCGAGATCCCCACCCAGCTGTTCGAGTGGGTCAGTGCGAGAGTCTCTGATCCGCTCACCTTCCTAATGCTGCTCAACGTCTTTCTGCTGGTGCTCGGCACCATGCTTGATATCTTCTCCGCGCTGGTGTTGATGGTGCCTCTGCTGTTGCCGGTGGCGGTGCAGTACGGCATCGACCCGGTGCATCTGGGCATCATCTTCCTCGCCAATATGCAGATCGGCTACTTCACCCCGCCGGTGGGGATGAATCTGTTCATCGCCAGCTACCGCTTCGAGCGTCCGATCATACAGATCTATCTGGCCACCCTGCCCTGGTTCTTCATCCTGTTCGGCGCGGTACTGATCATCACCTACTGGCCGTTCCTCTCCCTCGCCCTGCTCGGGCGTGGCTGAGCAATGAAGCCGGACACCACCACTGCGATGCGTCAGCTGATCAGGCAGATCCGCGCGGCGACCCCCTTCGATCTGGCCGAGGCACGGATCTGCGACGGCCCCTGCAACGGCTGCTCATTGAAGCTGCTCGACTACCTGGAGAGTGAGCTGGAAGGCTGGCAGGCACGACTCGATCAGGGCGTGCGCCCCAACTTCGGCGACCTCTCCCAGCTGGCCAACAGCGGCCGCAAGATCCACCGCATCCTGCAGCACAATGGCCTGCTGGATGGCACCCCCACCGACCCCACCGACCCCACCGACCCCACCTAACCCATCACTGCACGCTGATACGCCTGCAGTAAATCAGAATCGGCAATCGATCCATGATAGTGGAGCTGGCGCCAGCCATCCCGGTTCCGACGATAGATGCAGCTCACCACCAGCAGTGAGCTGCTGATCGGCTATAGCTGCCCACCTTCCCCTGGGGCGGAGATCAGCCTGCAAAGAGTCGCCAGACTGGCCTCAGCTACGCTCGATCGGCTGGCCCGGATCATCCATTAGGGCCTGCTCGCCAGTCATCTCTGAGATGGGTGTGACCAGTTCTCGCTGGAAGCGATCTGCAAACTCAAACCCGGCCAGCCCCAACATGATCAAGCCAGCACCGATCCCGACCGAGAGATCGAGTGCTTCGCCGTTGAAGTAGTGGCCCAGCAGCAGCGCCAATACCGGTGTCATCAGCGCGATCAGAGCCACCCGGGTCGCCTCCACATGCCGCAGCACGTAGAAGTAGAGGGCAAAACCGAGCACCGAGCCGATCACGCCCAGGTAGAGAATTGCACTGAGCGCCCGCCCAGGAACGGCCTCGGGCCACTGTTCGCCGGTCAGAAACCAGGTGAGCAGAAACAGTGGTACCGCCACCAGCAGACCACCGCCGGTCACCACCAGACCATGCAAACCGGCATCTAGGCGTTTAACCCAGACACTGCTGGCGGAATGAATGGTCACTGAGACCAGCATCGCGGCAACCCCCAGCACCGCCACCGCCGGGTAGTTCAGACTGTCAATGAAGATCAGAGCCAGCCCCGCCAGGGCCAACCCCACCGCCAGCAGACGCAGCGGTGTCAGGCCAACCTCCTCCAGCCAATAGTGCGCCAGCAGGCCGGTAATGACCGGACTCAGGCCGAACAGCACCGAGATCCACCCCGACGGAATGTATTGGGAGGCCCAGTAGACCGCCAACATCGCCACATAGATACCCAACCCAGCGGCCAGATAAGTGTGGCGTGCGCGACGATGCCAGGGCATTTGCAAGCGCATCAGTGCGATCAGTGCCAATGCCAGCGCCACACCAATCACCATTCGACTGGTGACCCCAAACAGATAGCCACTACCATCACCACTCCACTTGATTGCCAGCGGAGTAGTGGCCCAGATCAACACCACGCCCAGATAGGCGGCTGGAACAGACATCTTTCTTTCCTTATTGTCAATACATTTACTTTGGCCAATAAAAAAGGCCGCAGATGGTAGAATCTGCGGCCTTCAAGATTATTATGCTTCGGTTTATTCTAATTAAATCCTCAGCTCTCCTCCTCCAGACGCACAGACGCTCCCACCGCTGCCCAAACGCGCAGTCGGCGTACTACCAAAACGTCTTTGATGTGCATCAAATCCTCCATAGGCGAGAGCATGCCGCCGAACCCTTCCAGGGTCAACTATTGATTTCAGATCGGGCGGTATTTTTTCAGTCAGCCCCCAACCAACAGAGTTGCCCCCAAGCCGATCGTTACCAGACCTACCCCCCCTTTCAGGCCGTTGTGGGCCCAGCTGAGGTTGCGGGCCGAGTAGCGCAGCGGCAAGCTGATGACCAGCGAGAGCAGCGCCATGCCGACGATCGAACCCAAACCGAAGAACAGAATATAGAGCAGCCCTTGCTGTGGTGACTGAACACTCTCCAGGGTTAGCAGGATCAGCGCAGCGGAGCCCGCCAGGCCATGCGTCATACCGACCAGCAGGGCACGTAGCGGGAAGCCTTTAGGGTGTTTGTGCTGATGAGGATCAACGGCATGATCAAGCCCACTCTGGCGGTGGGAGTGGGCGTGAAAGTGCCGCAGATCGCCGTGGTGATGAGCGTGGAAGTGGACCCGCTCGCGGATTAGGCGGCGCAACAGGTCGACGCCCAACAGGATCAGCATCACCCCCACCAATTGCTCCAGCAACTGGGCGATGCTGGCCGGTATCAGACTGTCGAGCACCACCACCACCCCGGCAAAACAGAACAGGGTAAGGCTATGACCCAGCCCCCAGACCGCACCCTGGCGCAGCGATTCCCGCAGACTGCGACGGCCACTGACCAACGAGGCCACTGCAGCCAGGTGGTCTGCTTCCATCGCATGCTGCATGCCGATGAGAAAACCGAACGCGAGGATAGTGAACACACCGCCCCCTGTTGCAATGATATGAGTCCCCCTTCCCGATCAACTATAACTCAACCACCCCACACCGGGCGGGCTAATCGTTATCCAATCGATTGAAGTCAAACAAACCGGCCTCGATCGGCTCCTGTTGCCGATAGGCGGCATGCAACCGATTGCTGTGCAGCCAGAAATCCGCGCTGGTGCGGCGTACCTCATACCGGTCCAGCAAGACTGGATAGTCGGCCTGGTCACGCATCGCGGCGATTTCATCCACAAAACCGGCCAACCGGGAACTTTCAACCCGCAGCAGAAGGTTGGGATAGCCCCCCCTACTCACAGAAAGCGTATCCTCCTGCGGCAGACGCCGTTGTTGTTCACGAAAGATATGGGCAACATTGCTATGGGCGTTGTTGCGCAGCAAAGTACAGAGATGGAGGCCAGCATTGCCGCCGACCACGCTGAGCAGTGCCATCTGTGGCAGATGGTTCACCGGCAGCCCCTACAGGTGGGTCAGCCGCTGCAACTGGCGTTCGACATAGTCTGTGCTCTCCGGCTGCAGGCGGTATTTTGAGGAGTCGGCACCACCCAGGCGCCGGCGTAACATCGCCAATAGCTCCTGCATCGGGTCGTCACTAAGATAGTTGATGCCGCTCTCCTGATCAAAGCTCAGCTGCTGCTGGTCGATGAACTCCCGTACCTTGTCGTGGGCATCCCGATACCAGTGGCGCCATTTTTTCTCGCATTCCTGCCGTGGCAGCAGCATCAGGAAGTTGAACTCGCCATCCATGCGCAGGTAGTCCATGTAGAGGCGGGTGTTAAACTGATGCCCGAGATTGCCATAGACATCAAACCCCGCCACTAGCAGATAGTGGATCCGCTCAAACAGATTGTAGCTGATCAGCCAAGCAGTCTGCGGCCGCTCACCCACCAGCCTCTCCACCACGCTGGCGCTATCGAAGTGGCGAAACGCCGTCAATGCCGCATTGGGATTGTGCCGTTCACCATCCCACACCAGGTCGAGATTGATATCCCCAGAGTCGTCGAAACGCTGCCGCAGATAGTCCCGCTTTGCCGCCAGATAGGATTCATGCCGCTGCCAGTATTCGAGCCAGTTGACCAACAGCAGGGCATCGCTGCTCTCGCGGAGGGCAACCGCAGCCGCCCCTCATGTCGGCCAGCACCCGGTCGGCATCGTAGTCGATGATCGGATTATCGGGGTCGAGAAAGAAGAACCAGAAGTGATCAATGATCACGTTCAATGCCATCTGACCGCGGCACACCGGCCCCTTGATAAAGCCGGAGATGAAGTAGCGTGCATCGTCCAGCAGAAATAGATAGCAGCTCTTCACCGGAATCGCCTGGAAGATTTTGAACGGGTTGGCTGCAAACCGGCTGCCATAACCAGGCAATTCATCGACCCGATAGCCATCCCCGAGAAACAACTGCTGCCAACGCTGCATGCGTGCGGGGCTCAGGGGTACCTATTAAGCGGTAACTCCCCCGTCACTGCCAACGCTGCATGCGTGCGGGGCCCAGGGCGTAGGGCAAATGGGTCTTCGCCAGGATGCTGGTGCGTACTGGCTACAATCGATCGTAGAAACGCTTCACCCCGGGGGCATCGAAGGGCGCCGGCTGGGAATGATCGCAATCGGCGCGCCGCTGGGGGTGCGGGAGCACACCAGACGAAACCAAACACCGGACGGCAGTTTGTCAAAGTAGAGATCGCCGATGAACAGCTGCTCGAACAGATAGCGACTCATCAGCTGCTGCTTCAGGGAACGGCCATTGAGAAACGCCTCCCAGCGACTTACCCGCACTTGCTGTTGCGGGTTCAGCACCACTCGATCGTCGCCTTGCGCCCCCTGCGCCAGCCAGCGCATCAACACCCCGTACTTCTCATCGGCCAGCCCCGGCACTCCGTAAGGCATGCCCCAGAGCGGATACTCCGCGGTGAAGTCGGCAAACGCCTGGCGGCTGGCGCACTGCTGGTCTCGATTGAGCTTTAGGTCGAAGCTGTCAGGCAAGCGGCGTCCCGCAGGCATCGGATGCAGTCTCTTCAGCGCCAGCATGCCGGCGATCAGGCTGTTGCCCTGACCTTCGTTGATCACCGCATGAAATTCTTTCTCACGCCACTACTGTGGCGTCTGGGCCTCGATAAAGAGGCGGGTAACATTAGCGGAGATCAGCCGGGGCCGTCATACACCTCCTGTTTGCTGGCGCCGCGAGTGATCCCCTCATAGGCGCTCAGCTTGAGCTGGCAGGGGCATCGTAACAGCCGTGGCAGACCACACAGCGGCGCTCAAGCAACAGTTTAACCGCATGCTGAAATCCACCAGCTCCCCATGCTCTGCCGTCGCCAAGACCTCCATAAAGTAGAGGCTGAGGTCAGGTCGATCCGCCAGTTCACTGGGTCAGAGGGTTACGGGCCAAAAGGGAGAGGGAGATCAGCAGCAACAACCAGAAATAGCGCACAGCCATCGGGACCTGCCTTGGTTGATCGATACAGCAGAGGCCGCAGGCTCACCTGTCTGTCAGCGTCCTAACCCTATCAGATCAGTGGGGCACTGCAGGCCTCTTGTCTGACTCCGCTGCACTGCGCCTGGCGCTGGCCAGTATCTCGATCTGCTGCAGGTATTCCTGGTACTGGGGGGTCTCCTGGTCACTGTAGTTGAGGTTGCGATAGAGGCCGGTCAGCTGGGTGAAATAGCGTCGGGCCTCATCCTTGTCGGCAAACTTGTAGTGTTGGTTCACCAATCGAAAGACACGGTTGAAGGAGTTTGCCTGACGCTCCAGAGTGGCGGTGGCGTCAACCTTGTCGAAGGCATCCTGTTGCAGAAACACCATGTCGACAAACAGCGCCTTCTGATAGACCACAAAGTCCTCCAGGGTGATCCCCTCCTCGCCGGTGACCTGCATCATCTGCGAGACTGACTCGCCTCGGCCGAGCAGCTCGGTCATCTGTTTCACCCGCTCGCTCCAGCCCGGCGCGATATGCCGTTCAAACCAGGGGCGCAGCTGATCGTGGTAGCGCGACCAGGAGAGCAGCGGGTCTACCGCCGGATAGAAGCGCTTGTAGGCGCGCTCCGCGCTGAGGCCGAGAAAACACTTCACCGTACCCAGGGTCGACTGGGTCACCGGCTCCTCGAAGTTACCGCCGGCGGGGGAGACGGTGCCGATCATGGTCAGGCTGCCTACCGAGCCGTCGTTGCTCTGCAGCAGGCCGGCACGCTCGTAGATGCCGCGCACCGCTGAGTCGAGGTAGGCGGGAAAGGCCTCCTCGCCGGGGATCTCCTCCATACGTCCCGAGGTCTCGCGCATCGCCTGCGCCCAACGGGAGGTGGAGTCGGCGATCAGCAGCACGTCAAAACCCATCTGGCGGTAGTACTCACCGAGGGTGATGCCGGTATAGATCGACGCCTCGCGGGCCGCCACCGGCATCGACGAGGTGTTGCAGATGATGATGGTACGGTCCATCAGCGAGCCGCCGCTGCGCGGATCATTCATCTTAGGGAACTCGGTGATGGTCTCTACCACCTCGCCGGCACGCTCGCCACAGGCCACCACAATCACCACATCCACCGCCGAGAAGCGCGAGATCAGGCTCTGCAGCACGGTCTTGCCGGCGCCAAATGGACCGGGGATGCAGCCGGTGCCGCCGCGGGCGATGGGAAAAAAGGTGTCGATCAGGCGCTGCCCGGTGATCAGCGGCTCTTCAGGGAACAACCGCTGACTGGTACGACGGCGTAGCAATTGCTCGGGCAGCGCCTTGCGCACCGGCCACTCCTGGGCCAAGGTCAGCGAACGCTCATGGCCTCGTGCGTCTTTGATGCGCGCCACCGGCACATCGACAGTAAAGGTGCCCTGCTGGATCCAGGTCACCGTCACCTCATCCCGCTCCCCGAACGGCACCATGATCTTATGGGTGAAACGCCCCTCCTGCACCGTGCCCAGGGTATCGCCGGGACGCAGCCGCGCGCCGGTCTCCACCAGCGGCACGAAGGACCACTTGGCAGTGGGATCGAGGGCCGGCAGATCGACCCCGCGGGGCAGGAAGTTGCCAAAGCCGATCGCCAGCCCCTCCAGCGGGTTCTGCAGACCATCATAGACCTGTCCCAGCAGGCCCGGTCCCAGAGTCACCGAGAGCATCTGCCCGCTCTGCTCCACCGGATCACCGATGCCAATGGCGCGGGTACTCTCGAACACCTGCGCCACCGCCTGTCGCCCCTCGACCCGCAGCACCTCCGCTTTGAGGCGCTCCTGACGCCCATCGGCAAGGCGCTGGGGCAGGATGTAGATCACCTCGTTCTTCACCAACGGCGGACCGCCCTCAAGCGGGCTCTCGATGGTGACTATGTCCTCCTGGACGGCGACGATGCGCGCCAGTTCGGCCCTCTCACTCATGCGCTTATCCCGTTATTCATGACTCATCCATCTCCTACAAACTCCAGCCGCTGGCCTGCCAGCGCCTGCTCCACCAGACTTTCAAAACGCGCCACTGCTGCCTTACCGTGGTAGCGGCTCCAGCGATCGATAATGCCCCAACGCAGCACATAAACCACCACCGCCTCGAAATCGAAGTAGTGCCCCTCGCCAAAGCGCTCCAGCGCACGCCAGGTCACCCCCAGCAGCAACCGTTCGAGCCCCAGGTGATCTTCCTCCTGCATCAGCCGATTGGCCTCCAGCACCCAGGGGAAGACCCCTTCGAGGCGAAACCCCGGTTCACTCCAATTGGCATGGATGCGCCGTTGCCAGCGGCCGACCCCCCAACCGCTGGGGCGCTCGGGCGGACCTTCGCCCCGGCGGCGGCGGCGCAGTGCCGCCATCAGGGTACGTATCTCCATGCGGTAGGCGATCAGCTGCTGCAACCAACTGCAGATCTCCCCCTCAAGCAGCCGCTGTGTCTGCGCCGCCACCGCAGCATCATCCTCATCCAGCGAGTGATTGGCCCAGCGGATCAGCTGCTCGATGGCGTCGAGGGTGACGGCGTCCTCCGGCTCCAGCAGACGCAGCCGGCTCTCCAGCTGGATCCGTGAGATCGGTGTCTGCTGCTCGCCGAACAGCTCGCCGTGATAGGGCAGACTGGTGAGCAGGGTGATATAGAGGTCGCCAGACATATTAAGGAGCCTCTGAACGAATCATGGGCGACCGCCTTGCGGTCCCAAAAACGGCCTGGAGCCGTTTTTCACGCAAGCTCCGAAGGGGTGAGGCACAGGGATGCGCCGAATACATCTCCCGCTGCTGCGTTGTCAATCTTGACAATAGGCATACTATTACCTGCGATTTCCGCCTTGCAGCGGAAAATTTGGCCTCACAATTCTGTTCGCCCAGATTCATTCAGAGGCTCCTAACCGACAATCCCCTCCACCAGGGCACGGAAGCGCGGCTGCAGGTGGGCCAATAGCAGCCGGGTTACCGCCACATCACTCAGATCGAGCTGGATCGCACCGTCCCGGATCGACAGACGGATACCGGCATGCTGGTCGTCCGCCTCACCAAAACTGACCCCATCGCGCAGCATCTCCTTGGTAATCAGGCCACTCAGCTCGGTCAGCGGACTGGCGCGCAACGCCTCTGGATCCTTGCGCAACTGCTCCAGCCCCACCACGTCCCGCGGTAGCAGCAGCTCGAGCGGTTCATCCTCGGCCAGCTGCTCCCGGGTACGCCCGGCCACCTCCAGGATCAACCGCTGCAGCATCTCCTGGCGGCTCATCTCTTCGCCCACGGCGCGCTGCACATCCTCGGCAAAACGTGCCGTGAGGGTCGATTTCAGCGACAGGATGGCATCGCGCACCGCCACCGCCAGCGATTCCTGTAGCGCCTTGCGGGTCTTTTCCGCCGACTCCCGCGCCTCTCTGCGCAGCTGTTCTGATTCCAGCTCAGCCTGCTCGATGATCCAGGCGGCCTGGTGTTCCGCATCGGCGACGATCTTTTTCGCCCGCTCCTGCCCCGCCGCGACACCCTCATCATGCAGCCGCTCGATCAGCGCCTCCACCCCGGAGGAGACCTGTAGTGCCTGATCCTGTTTTGCCACCTGACCCTCCTAGCCCGCCACCGGCAGATCGGCGCTGAGCACCAGCGCGAAGACAAAGGCGAACACTGCAAAGCCTTCGACGATGGCAGCCGGCGCCAGCGACAGACCGAAAATCTCCGGCTTCGCCTTGGCGGCATTGATCGCAGAGGCGCAGCTGCGACCCTGGTAGATGGCGCTGAACATCAGCGCCAGGCCGCAGAAGATGCCGATGCCAAACATGCCGGCAGCGGCCTGCGCGGTGACCTCCCGATTCAGGGTGAACATCACCACGATGCCGTAGATCACCTGGGAGGAGGGCATCGCCGAGATGCCCACGTAGCGACCGTGTCCGCTCTCGGTCTCCATCATCGCACCGATCGCCGCCTGCCCCGCCAAGGAGCAGCCGATGACGCTACCGATCGCCCCCAAGGCCATCGGCCCGTAGATGCCGGCCCAGCCGAGCGCCATTACAAACTCATTCATAGTTCGGTCTCCTTTTTGGCGAAGGCCCGAAAGGGATAGCCCTCACCGGACAGGCCCCAGTTGAAAAATTCGATGAAGTTGAGCCGCAGCCCGTGCACAAAGCCGCTGATAATGCCCAGCCCCAGATTGATGCTGTGGCCAAGCAGCAGGATCAGAATCGCCACCAGCAACCCGGCACCGGGCAGGGCCTGTTTTACCTGCAACGCCAGGTCATTGAAGGTGAGCGCCAGGGAGGAGCTGGCCAGACCCAGGGCAAACAGGCGCAGATAGCTCAGAATGTCGCCGAACATCTTGGTCACCTGGGTCAGCCCGCCAAGGCCATCAAGCAGGCGCAACAGGGCCGATTTCAGATCCTTCACCGGACGCCGACTACTGAACAACAGCACCAGCAGCAGACCCGTCACCAGCAGCAACAGGCCCAGACGGGTCAGGCTGGCGCCACTCTCCACACCACTGAGATAGAGAGTGAAACCGCCCGCCACCGCCAGGCTCCAGCCGATCGGACGGGCATTATGGGGAAAGGGCCGCAGGCGCATCGCCACCACCAGATTAGCCAGTATCAGGTGTGCAGAACCGATGCCGATGGAGAGCCGCATCATGCTGTCGAAGTCGTTCAGATCCAGCAGCTTCAGGGAGCCGGCCAAGCTCGCCGTCTGCGGAACTATGCCGAAGTAGCTGCCCACCAGCACCCCATAGACAAAGGAGGTGGCGAGCACCACCGTGGTGAGCCGGCGGAAACGCCGCCCGCCCTCGCTCGCCCCCATGCGCTTCCAGTATCGGGCAAGAAAAAGGCTGAGAATCAGCGCATAGCCGGCATCCGCCATGATCATGGCGAAGAACAGGGCGAAGGAGAAGAAGACGATCCGCGAGGGATCCCAGGCGTGGTAGCTGGGAGTCTGATAGAAGCTGACCAGATCCTGCCCGCCATCCAGCGGCGCGGGGTTCTCCAGCAGGGTCGGAGGGCGTTCTTCAAAGCTGGGCTCCTCCGCCACCAGCGCCAGCCCCTGCGCATCGGCGAATGCCTGCAGTCTCGGTAGATCGCGCTCCGCCAGCCAGCCCTGGATCAGACACAGGCCCTGCTGTTGCCACACCCCCTGGTCCGCCTCGACCAGCGCACTTTGGTCTTCGACCCGCGCCAGGTTGCGGCTCAGCAGGTAGATCCAGCGGCTCAGGGCGTGGTGATCTGAGAGCAGATCCTCCAGTTCGATCTCGGTGCGAATCAGCTCCGCCTGCAACTCACTCAACGAGACCGCGCCGGTGTGGGTGCGCGGTACCGGTAGTAGCGCGGCATCGGGCTCCTGTTTGGCAATCACCACCACGTAGCTGAAGCGGTTGTCGCGGTGCACCATCTGCCAAGGCAGATCGAGTGCCTGCAGCTGTCGCTGCTGGTCAACCGGGATCTGGTAGAACCAGAAGCGGTAGCCGCCGGAGTATTCCTGGGGCAGCAGCTGAAAGTCACCCCAGGGCATGAGCGCCTCGATGCGCCGCTGCAGACGGCTCTTTTTGTCCTCGGTATCGCGCAGCCGCTGTCGGTTGTGCAGTGCTTCGGCCACCACCCGATCGAAGTCGAAACTGTGCTCGTCGCGCACCTGCTGGCGTTTTGTGGCCACGTCTGAGATCCAGCGCAGCGCCTTGTAGGCACTCTCCACCGGCGCGCCGGAGGGTCGATCCGGTTCCGCCTCCGGCTTCGGCTTGAGCGGGATCAGGTGCAGACAGCCGAGTCGCTGCAACCCCTGCAGGATGACGCCGCGCTCCTCGACGAGCCCGGCCAGGGTCACCTTCTGCAGCGCCAGGATGGTCATCGTTTCTTTCTCTTGGCGAGTTTGGCGCGCACCACCGCGGCCCGTTCCTCATCCGCCAGATAGATGCGAATCTGGCGGATATGTTGATGGGTGCGGGGGATCAAAACCTTATCAAACAGGTTGACCCGCTGGGTAATGGTGCGCACGGCATCGGCCAGCAGCTGCAAGCGACGCTGTGCCAGCTGCATGCGGATGCGTAACTCCAGCGCCTGTTTCAGCTTGTCCACCAGTGGCTCGACCCAGTGCGGGCGGCTCAGAAAGGAGTAGGGTTTGACCCGGAACTCGACCGCCTGCAGCAGCGGCAGACGCACCCCCATCACATTCTCCTGCGCCAGCTCGACCCGCTCGACCTGCACCAGACCATCCAGCGCTATGCCCTGGTTGGCCAACATCGGTAGCTGTTCGGCAATCCACGGATGGATCTCGGCCAGTCGCGCCTGCTCCTGCGCCAGCTCGGCCCGCGCCCTCGCCTGTTCCGCCAGCAGCTGGCGGCGTTTCATATCCAGTGCGGGCAGAAACTCGCGATACCCCTTCAGCAGCTGATTCTGGCGCGTCAAGGATGACTTATTGAGGGCGAGCCGCGCCATCTATGCCGCCGTCTCTGCAGTCGCCGACTGCGGGAAGTAGCGATCGATGAGCTCCTGTTTCATCAGCAACTCATCGGCATCAAAACACTCGGCCAGGGTCTGCCAGCAGCTATCCAGGGCCTGTTCCAGAGGCATCGAGACATTGATATCCATAAAGCGTTTGCGGAACAGGCCGCCGAACTTGAGCAGCTTGAGGTCGAACTCGGAGAGCTCGAAGGCCATCGCCTGTTTCTGTTCCGCATCCTTGGCGCCGGAGTAGAAACGGATCATGGTGTTCATGATCTGGCCATGATCCTCGCGGGTCTGTTTGCCGATCACATGCTGCTTCAGGCGCGACAGAGAACCAAAGGGGTCGAGCTCCCCGTTGTGCAGGTAGAACTGACCCTCGGTGATGTAGCCGGTGTTGTCAGGCACCGGGTGGGTCACATCGTTGCCGGGCATAGTGGTGACGCTGAGGATGGTCACCGAGCCGCCCTGAGCATAGTCACAGGCCTTCTCGTAGCGGCGCGCCAGCTGCGAGTAGAGGTCGCCCATGTAGCCGCGATTGGAGGGCACTTGGTCCATCGCAATGCCGACCTCTTTCAGCGCATCGGCAAAAGCGGTCATGTCGGTAAGCAGCACCAGCACCCGCCGGCCCTCCTCCACCGCGAACCGCTCCGCCACCGCCAACGCCATATCGGGAATCAGCAGCCGCTCGACGATGGGGTCGGAGGCCTGATTGACGTACATCACGGTGCGAGCAAAGACCCCGGCATCCTCGAAGGCGGTGCGGAAGAAGTGGTAGTCATCAAAGATCAGCCCCATGCCGCCGAACACCACCACATCAGCGTCGGCTTGGATCCCGACCCGTGCCAGGAAGCGGTTGAAGGGTTCGCCGGAGACCGAGAAGATCGGAATCTTCTGACTCTCTACCAGGCAGTTGAAGACGTCAATCATCGGTACGTCGGTGCGGATCATCTTCGACGCCAGCACCCGCCGCATCGGATTGACTGAGGGGCCGCCGATCGCGACCTGGGGGTCGTGGGAGAGATCAGGACCGGCATCGATGGGCTCGCCGGTACCGCGGAAGACCCGGCCGAGGATATTGCTGGAGTAGGTCGCCTGCATCGGGTGGCCGAGAAAACGCACACTGGAGTCGGTGCCCACCCCTTTGGTGCCGTTGAACAGCTGCAGGCTGACCTGCTCACCCTGCATGTTGATGATCTGGGCCAGAGAGCTGTCACCCTCACGCCCCGTCACCAGCGCCAGATCACCATAGCAGATATCCTGCCCCTGGCCAGCCACCAGTTCGGGCACTGCGACCTTAATGATATCGCCAACGATCTCGGTAATGCGAGAGTAGTGGGCAAGACTCAGATTCATGCAACGTCTCCCTGATCATGACACGCCCGACCCGGGAAGTATTATCCCGCCCGCCTGAGTTCGCAAGCATCATTACACCATCCGCTATACTGCGCGGCTGACAACTTTCAGCGTTCAGCCTTGAGACCCCGATGTCATCTGAATTTTTAGCCGAGCAACTTTTCCCCCCTGAAGTGGCGCTGGTTATCGCCAGCCCGGAGATGTGGGAACAACCACTGTTCGCCGCGGAGGAACAGCTCATCGAGAACGCCATCGAGAAGCGCCGGCGGGAGTTTCGCGCCGGACGGCACGCGGCTCACCACGCGATACAGCTGGCTGGTGGCACCAGCGGACCGATCCTGCGCGGTGATCAACGTGAGCCACGCTGGCCGACAGGCTACCTAGGCAGCATCTCACACTGTGCGGATCTGGCGCTGGCGCTGGCGTGCCGGCGCGGCGCGATTGTCGGACTTGGGGTGGATGTGGAGCCGCTGGCGCCACTGGCGGCAGGGCTAGAGCGCAAGATCGAGAGTGACACCGAGTCCGCCTTTCTGGAGGCCCACCCTGAGCTGCCACGGCGACTTGTCTTTAGCGCAAAGGAGAGCCTCTACAAGTGTTACTACCCGTTAGTGAGGCGCTTTTTTGGCTTCTATGAGGTGGAGTTACAGATCACCATCGAGACCGCCCAGTTCAGTTTCAGACAGGCTCCCGGTGCGAAGCTGGCATTGCCGGCCGAGCCACTGTTTCATGGCGCCTACTGGATTACCGACAAACATCTCATCACGGGTTGCTATCTGACTATTGGTTGATGTCGGGGAATGCGGGGAGCCACAGTTTTTGCTTGTGGGCGGAGAGGCGCCAGTTGCCACCGCAAAGAGAATGGTACTTTTCTGAAGCCCTTAGAAGCCTGTCGGGCTTGGCTATCCTTGGCAAGGCGTGTGGGAAAATGGATCGATTTACCACCGCCGCAGCAGGGCAGCTCCCCAATCCGACAGCCGCCTAGAAGGACTCCTGCCTCTCAAGCAGGATTGAGACCTTCTTCGGCCCCCACAACGCATCACCCAGAGCCGGACGCCCCATGCTGTTCCACAGCTCCGAGGTCTGCAGCAACGAGACCTTGTTCTGCTGCAATTCGATCGCCTCCCCGCGCAGAGCATGCTGGTAACGCTCGATGCCAATGAGGTCGATCAACTGCGCATAGTCGAGAGTGATACCAAAATCCTCTGTCAGGATATCCATCACATCCTCGATGCTGTAGCTGGCGATCAGTTCAATTGCCTCACTGGCGATCTGGTCAGGAATGGTCTCACTTGGGGAAACAGCTCCCTTTTCACCACCCACATCAATATTCCCAGCGGAGCCAGGCGGCGAAAGCGACAACGCAACGGTCTGCCTACGCCAATTATTTACCGCCTCCTCAACCTGATTGTTCACCAGTTTGGGGAACGCCTCCATGAGATGTTCCAGGCGCTTTGCCATCGCTTCAGCTGCGGAAAAAAATGTCCCATGTGACATCATTGCTTGCGGCTCCATTCGCCATAACCTCAAGCACTGTTTTCGACAAGTGATTCAATACCTTTAATCGATTAACAGGATCTGTCAGCGGGCTTACAACAACTCTGACTGTAGATACCACCACAAGAGATGCAATGGTTATCGCTGCGAAGTGGGATTGGGCCTGCCTCAGCAGCCCAAAGCCAACAACAAGGGAGGAGAGGTAAAGCCGATCCCAGCAGCAGATAAGCTACTGGGATCGGTAAGGTCGGAAGGGGGCAAATCAGTGGAAATCGTAACCGCGTTCTTCATGGTCGACCACATCAAGGCCTTCCACTTCATCCTCTTCACTGACCCGCAGACCGATCAGGCTGTCAATCAGTTTCAGAATCACCCAGGAGACAACCGCAGTGAAGATGACCGTGGCCAACACACCGATAAACTGCACGTAGACTTGCCCTCCCATGGTTTCGATGCCATCCGCAAAACCATAGCCGGAGAGAACCCCCAGCGAGGTGGCGGAGAAGACGCCCGCCAACAGGGTACCGAGGATGCCGCCAACTCCATGCACTGGGAACACGTCCAGGGAGTCATCGATCTTCAGCACCCGCTTGAGGTATTGGGTGGCAGAGAAACAGACAATACCGGCGAGCAGGCCGATAACCAGAGCACCGCCAGGGCCAACAAAACCGGAGGCCGGGGTGATGGTGCCCAGGCCCGCCACCATGCCGGTCACCGCACCCAAGGCACTCGGCTTGCCGAAGCGTATCCACTCGATTGCCAGCCAGGTCATGGCACCGGTGGCGGCAGAGATGTGGGTGACCAGCATCGCCATCGCGCCGCTGCCATCCGCCGCCAGTGCACTGCCACCATTGAAGCCGAACCAGCCAACCCAGAGCATGCCGGCGCCGGTCACCGTCATGGTCATGTTGTGCGGCGTCATGGCAGAGGTTCCAAAGCCTTTGCGCGGGCCAAGGACCAGGGCCGCCATCAGCGCCCCCACACCGGCAGTGATGTGCACCACGGTACCACCAGCGAAGTCATACAGGCCCATCTCACCGAGCCAGCCGCCACCCCAGACCCAGTGGGTCACCGGCAGATAGACCAGCACCAGCCAGACCGCACTGAAGATCATCATGGCAGAGAATTTCATGCGCTCGGCAAAGCCACCCACAATCAGCGCCGGGGTGATGATCGCAAAGGTCATCTGAAACAGCATAAAAAGTGACTCAGGAATATCGCCGGAGAGAGTCTCTTTGCCGATGCCTGCCATCATTACCTTGCTGAAGTCGCCGATCCAGGCATTCCCCTCGCCAAAAGCGAGACTGTAGCCGAAGACAAACCAGATAACCGTGGCCATCCCGGCAATGGAAAAACACTGCATCAACACCGAAAGGACATTTTTGCTGCGTACCAGACCACCATAAAACAGCGCCAGCCCCGGCAGGGTCATAAAAAGAACCAAGGCAGTGGAAGCCATGATCCATGCCGTATTGGCCCCATTGATCGCTGTCTCTTCCGCCAAAGCGGCCCCCGGGAGGAAAAATGCCCCAATCAGGGGCAGCAAGCGCCCCAAAAGGTGGAATCGTGCCATCTGTATCTCTCTCACTAGCAGTTTATTAATCACATGCGCTCACTGCGCATGCATTTTCGTCTACGAGTATGCAATTTTAATGCCTTCCATAAATTCTCATTTAATTCAAACAGATAGACAAAAATAAATATGGCGCACGCCCAAAAAAGCACCAAAACGGTGCAGGGAGAAATGATTGTCGCACCAAAACTGCGCATGCCTGTCAGCGCGAACCAAAAGTGGCACAAAAAAACCCCGCCGGTTCAGTGAACCTGGCGGGGCTTTAAGATGGTAGCAAGGGGCAGATTCGAACTGCCGACCCCAGCATTATGAGTGCTGTGCTCTAACCAACTGAGCTACCTTGCCAAACTATCAGCACCGGGTAACGGCGAGAAGGGCGAGAAATATACTTCTCACACCTCCCGCTGTCAACCACCTAAGCCAAACTGTAGCTTGGTTCCCACAGGCAAGAAACATTGACTGACATCCACAAATCGCCAGCAAAGTATCGCCAAAAAAAACCGGCCAAGCGGGACACTCTAACCGGTTGATTTATCTTCTAAAATGGCGCGCCCGGAAGGATTCGAACCTCCGACCACCTGGTTCGTAGCCAGGTACTCTATCCAGCTGAGCTACGGGCGCTATGTGATTCAGTTGCAACCTGAGATTACAGTCTTGCACTGATGCACTGACATGGCGGAGAGAGAGGGATTCGAACCCTCGATGGAGCTATTAACCCCATACTCCCTTAGCAGGGGAGCGCCTTCAGCCGCTCGGCCATCTCTCCAAAACTTTGCGCTTGTTCAATGGCCCTTCGAGCCATGCAGGGGAGCGCGTTATTCAGGACTGCGTCCCTCACCCCTTCGGGGTCGATGCCGCTACGCGACACCGCTCAAGACGGCCAACGCCGTCTTAGTCAGCCGCTCGGCCATCTCTCCAGTGCTGGTTGACAGAGATACTCGGCGTAACCTATCGCAGTGTCGCCGAGGCTGTGCTCCGGGCTTCCAGCCACCCGGTCCGCGCAGAATTCTATTACAGAGGAGTAAGCTTTCCAACTGTAAATGACGTCATCTCTAGACATTCGTCCGATGACAACTTCGAGGGAATCACTGCCCGGAAGAGCGCGGGATTATACAGTTTTTTCGCCCATAAACAAAAAAACTCCGGCATCCTTGCCGAAGTTTCCTTTCAGGCCGTTCTGCGCAGTCTATTCGGCGGCACCTTCTGCTCCGCCCGCCTGCTCACGTTTGATGCGTTCGTAAATCTCCTCGCGATGCACGGAGATATCACGCGGCGCATTCACACCGATGCGAACCTGATTTCCTTTAACACCCAGCACAGTGACTGTAACTTCGTCGCCTATCATTAAGGTTTCGCCGACTCGGCGAGTTAAGATCAACATGTCTAATCTCCCTGCAGATCCTTTTTGTTTACTGCCGACCACTCCCACTCAGAGTCCGATTCTGTCGACAGCGCTTGCCAACCATCCCCTGCACTTGATGCAGGACAGGACGATGCTCGCATTCTAGCAACTGGTAGGACCACAGAAAAAGCTTAAGAATTCCTTAGTTAGCCGATTTAAGGCTATTTCACGACAATTTAGGACTTTATTTCTAATTCGCCGCTTCAGAGTCGAGGCTAAATGCCTCATGCAAAGTCCTGACTCCCAGCTCCAGGTACTTTTCATCAACCACCACCGAGATCTTGATCTCGGATGTTGAGATCATGTTGATGTTGATCCCCTCACTGGACAGCGCTTCAAACATCTGACTCGCAATACCGGCATGGGAACGCATACCCACACCAACAATTGAGATCTTCACCATCGTATCGTCCCCAAGCGCCTCCCTTGCTCCAAGGGACTCAGCGGTCGTTTGCAGGATCCCTAGCGCCTTCTTGTAATCGTTACGATGTACTGTGAAGGTGAAGTCGGTAGTTGAGGTATCCGCTGCGATATTCTGCACGATCATGTCGACTTCAATATTCGCATCGGAGATCGGCCCCAAAATCTGGTAGGCCACACCGGGATGGTCTGGGACTCCCAGGATGGTCAGTTTTGCCTCATCACGATTGAACGCAATGCCGGATATCTTTGCCTGTTCCATGCTCTCTTCCTCAAAGGTAATCAGGGTGCCTTCGCCCTCTTCGAAGCTGGAAAGGACCCGCAAGGGAACGTTATATTTGCCCGCAAACTCCACCGCACGAATCTGCAACACTTTGGAGCCGAGACTCGCCATCTCCAGCATCTCTTCAAAGGTAATACGCTCGAGTCGGCGTGCTTTCGGCTCGATGCGGGGGTCAGTGGTATAGACCCCATCCACATCAGTGTAGATCTGACATTCGTCTGCTTTCAGGGCCGCAGCCATCGCCACCGCTGTGGTATCAGAACCGCCGCGCCCCAGGGTAGTGATATCACCCTGCTGATCGACCCCCTGAAACCCGGCTACCACCACCACCCGACCGGCCTCCAAGTCTGCCTGCACCCGCGCACCATCGATATCCTGGATGCGTGCCTTGCTATGGGCGCTATCCGTCAGGATATGCACCTGACCGCCGGTATAGGAACGGGCCGGACATCCGATCCGCTGCAGCGCCATACTCAGCAAGGCAATGGTCACCTGTTCGCCGGTGGAGATCAGCACGTCCATCTCACGAGGGTCGCCCTCAGCGTTGATCTCATGGGCCAGAGCAATCAGCCGGTTGGTCTGGCCCGACATGGCTGAGACCACCACCACCACCTGGTTTCCGCGATCCCTGGCAGCCTTCACCTTTTCCGCGACCGCCTGGATACGCTCCACTGAACCGACGGAGGTCCCGCCGTACTTCTGCACGATAAGCGCCATTTTGTTTACAAATCCTGCACAAATCGATCGACCGACAGCTGTGCCGCCATCAGCGATCTAAGGCCAGAGAGTGAACAGAACAGACGGCCAACATGCCGCCATTCCAACTCAGGAGGGACCACCCAATCGGCAGCCCAGCTCCAAAAGGGGGCAATTAAACACGAAATCAGGCGGGGTTAAAACCGCCAGCAGAACATCGGCAGTGAACGCTCATCATCAGACAAAGTGGCTCAGTCGCCAGCATGCGCCTCAACCCAGCCCGACACCAGCGCCAGCGCCTGCGGCAGAGCGGACGGATCGTTGCCGCCTGCCTGCGCCATATCGGGGCGCCCCCCCCCCCTGCCACCAATCTTTTCCGCCACCAGCTTAACCAGATCGCCAGCCTTCATCCGGCCAGTCAGGTCCTTGGTAACCCCGGCCACCAGGGCGACCTTGTCACCATTGATGGCCGCCAGCAGGATCACTGCAGACCCCAGTTTGTTCTTCAGTTGATCCATGGTTTCACGCAGCGACTTGGAATCAGCACCTTCCAGCGTGGCCGCCAAAACCTTGATCCCGGCCACATCTTCAGCGCTAGAGGCCAGATCACTGCCGGCTGCACTCGCCAGCTTACCCTTGAGCTGCTCGAGCTCTTTTTCTAGCTTCCGGTTGCGCTCCAGCAGCTGCATGACCTTCTCTTCGAGATCATCACGACTCCCTTTCAGCAACGCCACGGTTCGCAGCACTCGCTCCTCATCGGCCTCCATCCACTCGATGGCGCGCTGACCAGTGACCGCTTCGATGCGCCTCACACCGGCGGCGATGCCGGTCTCCACGATAATCTTGCAGAGGCCGATATCACCCACCGCCTTCACATGGGTGCCGCCGCACAGTTCGGTTGAAAAATCACCCATCCGCAGTACCCGCACCTGCTCATCATACTTCTCGCCGAACAGCGCCATCGCACCACTTGACCTGGCATCCTCCAGAGACATGATGCGCGTCTCCACCATGTGATTCTGGCGGATCTGCTCGTTCACCCGCTGCTCCACTCTCTGCAGCTGTTCACGGCTGACCGGCTCAAATTGAGAGAAGTCGAAGCGCAGCCGCTCATCGTCTACCAGCGACCCCTTCTGCGCCACATGATCGCCCAGCACCTCACGCAGCGCGGCGTGTAACAGATGCGTCGCCGAGTGATTGAGGGCGGTGGCTTGACGGGTAAAGGCGTTGACCTCAGCCGTAACCGGATCTCCCACCGCAAGACTGCCCTCCTCCAGCTTGCCGATGTGACCAAACACATCACCGCCCTGTTTGCGGGTATCCTCGACCTCGAACAGCATGCCACCCTTGGCGCTGATCACCCCTTTATCGCCGGCCTGACCACCCGACTCCGCGTAGAACGGCGTACGATCCAGCACCACCAGGCCGGTCTCGCCCTCGGCCAGGCTATCCAGCGACTCGCCATCTCGGTAGAGCGCCACCACGGTGGCATTCGCCTCAAGGCACTCATAGCCGACAAATTCAGTCTCACCCTCGAGGCCGACGCTGACCTCCTGATTAACGCCAAACTGGCTTGCGGCACGGGCACGCTCGCGCTGCGCCTCCATCTCCCGCTGGAAGCCCTCCATGTCGAGGCTCAGATCGCGCTCGCGGGCGATATCCGCGGTCAGATCGACCGGAAAGCCGTAGGTATCGTAAAGTTTGAAGACGGTCTCGCCTGGGATCTGTTTCCCTTCTAGCCCGGCAATCACCTCTTCGAGAATCCGCATTCCCTGTTCCAGAGTCTCGGCGAAACGCTCCTCCTCCTGTTTCAGCACCCGCTCAACCAGCGCCCTGGCACTCAGCAATTCCGGATAACTCGCCCCCATCTCGTCACACAGCGGCCCCACCAGCCGATAGAAAAACGCCCCCTTCTGTCCCAGCATATAGCCATGCCGGATGGCACGTCGAATGATCCGACGCAGCACAAAGCCGCGCCCCTCATTGGAGGGGATCACCCCGTCCACAACAAGAAAGGCACAGGAACGGATGTGGTCTGCGATCACCCGCAGCGACTTCTCCTGCAGATTCGAACAACCGGTCACTTCAGATGCCGCCTTGATCAGGTTGGCGAACAGATCGATCTCATAGTTGCTGTGAACGCCCTGCATTACCGCAGCCAACCGCTCCAGTCCCATACCGGTATCCACCGAAGGTTTGGGTAGCGGTGTCATATTCCCTTCCGCATCCCGGTTGTACTGCATAAACACCAGATTCCAGATCTCGATATAGCGATCGCCATCCTCTTCCGGTGTGCCCGGCGGACCACCGGCAACCTCGGGACCATGATCGTAGAAGATCTCGCTACAGGGACCACATGGACCGGTGTCACCCATCGACCAGAAATTGTCACTCTCGTGGCGTTTACCGCCAGGTTTGTCCCCGATACGGGTGAAGCGCGCCTCACTGACACCGATCTCTTTGAGCCAGATATCGGCAGCCTCATCATCCTCTTGGTAAACGGTCACCCAGAGCTTTTCCGCAGGCAGCCCCAGTGTGCGAGTGAGAAATTCCCAGGCGTAGCTGATCGCTTCACGCTTGAAATAGTCGCCAAAGCTGAAGTTACCCAACATCTCGAAGAAGGTGTGGTGGCGTGCGGTGTATCCCACGTTCTCAAGATCATTATGCTTGCCGCCGGCGCGCACACAGCGCTGCGAACTAGCAGCCCGGAGATAACTGCGCTTGTCGCGACCAAGAAAGGCATCTTTGAATTGCACCATGCCCGCGTTGGTAAACAGCAGGGTGGGGTCATTCAGCGGCACTAGCGGACTGCTCGCCACCACCTCGTGACCATTTTGCGCAAAATAGTCGAGGAATGCCTTGCGGATATCTGCACTACTTTTCATATTGGACAAACAAAATTTCAATGAGGACAGTGAATTAACAGGGGGAGCCCTGCACCACAGAGCACCCGTTTCGCGAACGCACAGGCAAACCCGTAGCCGCCAGAATCAAATCCAAAACAGCCCTAGAGCATAACAGGAACCCCAAACGAATTCTCATCCTCTTTGTCTACTTCGGCATCAGAAGATGCAAGGGCTCAACAGACAGGAAACGATGGAAGGGGAGGCGGCACTCCGCAAACGCAGGCACGCAGGCAGGCACGCAGGCACGCAGGCAGGCAGGCAGGCAGGCAGGCAGGCAGGCAGGCAGGCAGGCAGGCAGGCAGGCAGGCAGGCAGGCAGGCAGGCAAAAGGATATTGTGGAACCGGGAGGATCACCCCGTCGCCATCCGTGCGAAGCCCCACCTTCGGGATCAGTCAATCAACAGCTCACGGATCATCGCGGCGGGAAAGCCTCGGTACTCAAGGAAACGCGCCCTACGGGCCAGTTCGCGGCGATCATCCACCGATCCGCCACCATATTTTGCATCGTGAACCCGCTGCAACTGACTCCACCAGCCCTCCGCGTAGTAGCTGAGGGTCTGCTCGATCAGCGCCTCATCCACCCCGCGCTCGCTCAGTTCGGCACGGATGCGCAGCGGCCCATAGCCTTTGCGCACCCGCATCTCCACATAGCTCTCGCAAAAGCGCAGATCGCTGAGCAGCCCTTGCGCCTCCAGCCCATCGAGCAGAGACTCAATCATCTCCCCATCGAAGTCCCGTCTGGCCAGCTTTTTCTGGAGCTGCTGGCGGCTGTGCTCACGCTGCGCCAGCAGGCGCAACGCCGTCGCCTGAATCTCGGCCGTGTCGATCAGGCCTTCTCCTGCGCCGCTTCTTCAGCACTCTCGGCCGGAGGCAGCAGCTCAGCCCGTACCCGCAGTTCAATATCCGCTGCAATATCGGGATTATCCTTCAGAAACTGGCGCACATTCTCCCTGCCTTGACCAATTCGATCACCATTATAGCTATACCAGGCGCCTGCCTTGTCGACGATGCCCTGCTTCACCCCCAGCTCGATGATCTCACCCTCACGGGAGATGCCCTCGCCGTAGATGATCTCGAAAGTGGTCAGCTTGAAGGGGGGCGCTACTTTATTTTTCACCACCTTCACCTTGGTATCATTACCGACTACCTCTTCGCCCTTTTTGATCGCTCCGATCCGACGGATGTCGAGACGCACTGAGGCGTAAAATTTGAGCGCGTTGCCGCCGGTGGTGGTTTCAGGTGAGCCGAACATCACGCCGATCTTCATACGGATCTGATTGATGAAGATCACCAGGCAGTTGGTACGCTTGATGTTGGCGGTCAGCTTGCGTAACGCCTGCGACATCAGCCGCGCCTGCAGCCCCACATGGGTATCACCCATCTCGCCCTCAATCTCCGCCTTGGGGGTAAGCGCCGCCACTGAGTCGATCACCACCACGTCTACCGCGCCGGAACGCACCAGCATGTCGGTGATCTCCAGCGCCTGCTCGCCGGTATCGGGCTGAGAGACGAGCAACTCATCCACATCAACCCCAATCTTTTCCGCGTAGATCGGATCGAGGGCGTGTTCCGCATCTATGAAGGCACAGGTGCCGCCCTGCTTCTGCGCCTCCGCCACCACCTGCAACGTCAGGGTGGTCTTGCCCGAAGACTCCGGCCCGTAGATCTCCACCACGCGCCCTTTTGGCAGCCCCCCCACGCCGAGCGCGATGTCGAGCCCGAGGGAGCCGGTGGAGATAGCCTCGATGTTGCGGATCGAGCTGGAATCGCCCATTCGCATCACCGAGCCTTTGCCAAACTGCTTCTCGATCTGCCCCAGTGCCGCACTCAGCGCCTTTGCACGATTGTCATCCATCCGCTCTTCCCCCTGTTTCTGCATCTTGCCGCTTACTGTACATTCATACAGTACCTTTTTGAAGATGAAATTATCACACAGGGATCAACTCAGGTTATAGCTTCGCCTTTAGGTAGCCTCAGAATGAATCAGGGCGAGCAGAATTGTGAGGCCAAATTTTTCGATGCAAGGCGAAAATCACAGATAATAATAGCCGGTCTATTACCTGGATTTTGCCCCGCAGGAAATGCCCTTGGGATACAACGCAACAACGGAAGATTTGGATCGCCCATGCTTCGTTCAGAGGCCCCTTAGCGACCATTCATTGAGAATTCGGTAGCTGGGCGCACCAGACGGGCCACCGACGGCGCAGGCCAGGGTCAGGCTCTCCGCCAGCCAGCGGATCGGCGGATCGATTCTGCCAGGCTCGACCCGTTGGGCCTTGCGATAGAGGGTGAGATGCGGGGTGAAGGCGCGGGTTTCCGGGGCAAAACCGCAGGACTGCAGAGCACGGCTCAGTCGATCATGCAGCGTGATCAGTGACGGCGGGGACCCCAGCGGCCCGACCCAGAAGATACGCGCCCGGGGAAACTGGTCGATCCGGTCGATCTGCAGGACAACAGGCGCCGCACTGAACGAATCGGCCACGGCCTCAACACAACGCCGGCGCTGTGCGTCCAGATCCCCCAAAAAACAGAGGGTCAGATGCAGATCTTGTGGCTGCAGCATGCGCCCGCCACAACCGTTCAGGGATCGGCCAACACGGGCGATCTGTCGACGCACCTCCAGGTCGGGCCAGAGGGCGAAAAAGGCCCGGCTGTCACTCATCTTCAGCCAACCGCTGCAACAGCCCCTGCAGGGCGCAGGCCACCGTCTGCCGCCGCACCGCCTCCCGGTCGCCTGCAAAACAGTGCCGCTGCACTTCGGCTGCCGCACCGCGCTGCTGCCAGGCGAACCAGACCGTGCCCAGCGGCTTGTCGGGAGTTCCGCCCCCCGGACCGGCAATGCCACTCACCGCCACCGCCCAATCTGCTTCGCTCCGCTGCAGAGCGCCGGCGGTCATCTCCGCCACTGTCTGCGCACTCACCGCGCCGTATTCCACCAGCGTCTCTGCCTGCACGCCGAGCATCGACTGCTTGGCCGCGTTGCTGTAGGTGACAAACCCCTGCTCGAACCAGGCGCTGCTGCCTGCCACATCGGTGGCCACCTTGGCAATCCAGCCACCAGTGCAGGATTCAGCAAAGGCCACCCTGGCCCGCTGCCGTCTGAGGCAATCCCCCAGCTGGCCGGCCAGCTGGGTCAACGCCTGATCATCTGCGTTCATCTGCGCCACTCCTTCTCGATATTCCGACACTCTCATTCTATGCAACCTGGCAGTCAAATAGATTGTTTGCAGGTCCAGCTTCGGCCTACCGAAGCCAAACCGACAACATGAGGTAGAGGATTGCCGATTAATAACAAGGGGAGATAGTGCCTAACAGGCTGTTAGACGCGCCTGACGCTGCAACAGCTTCCGGTTACACTAGACGGTCATTTTCCAACAAGCCCCGCAGTCGAGGAGAGTCAGCAATGAGCGATCTGACGATAGAGTGTGAACACCGCCCTTCCGCCATGAAACTAGAGATCATGGGTATCTACGACTGGCCCATCTGGCGTAAGGAGGCCTCCAAGTTCGACTGGAGCTATGATCAGAGCGAAACCTGCTACTTTCTGCGCGGCAAGGTGGTGGTGACCCCTAAGGGCGGGGAACCACAGGAGTTTGGCCGGGGCGACCTGGTCACCTTTCCTGCTGGGCTTGCCTGCAGCTGGGAGATCCTGAAGGATGTGGAGAAACACTACAGCTTCGAATAGCCAACTCCCCCACCAGGCTCAAGCCGGCTCATCCACCAGCCGACGCGGCAGCAGGATGCCAAAGCGGGTGCCCTCCTGCTCACGACTGTAGCAGGAGATGGTACCCTCCAGTTCATCCACCAGATTTTTTACGATGGCCAGTCCGGTGCCCGAGTGGTTGCCCTTCTTTTCGCTCTTGACCGGCAGAAACAGCTCATCCATCACCGCCCGCGGGATACCCGGGCCGTCATCGCTGACCGAGATCTCAATAAACTCCTCGCCGTTCAGGTTGACCCCATCCCGGGTCTCCAGCTTGATCGTGCCACCCTCTTCCAGCGCCTCACTGGCATTCTTCATCAGGTTGGCTAGCACCTGCTTCAATCGGCCGTGGTGACTGTGGATAGCCGGCAGCCTATCGTCCAGATCCTTGACGCACTTGATCTTGTCCCCGGCACAAAACGAAGCCTTGAACACCGCCAACTGATTTTCAACCAGGCGGTTGAGATCGACCAGGCCATCGCCGTCGATTATCTCTTCCACCGGGTCCCGCATCCGCTGCAGCACCGTCCCCAGCCGCTCCAATTCGTTTTTGATCGTTGCCAGTTCAGCCTGTACCGCATGACCGCTGCCAAGTTTCGAGTCGAGCCGCTGCAGGCTATTATTGATCACCCCTAACGGCGTATTGGCTTCGTGCAGCAGCGTGCGCGCATGGTTCTGCACCTTGATGCGCAGCTCGTTGAGATGCAGCTCCTCCGCCTCTTGCCAGCGCTGTTGGCGCAGGATCGAGGCAGCTGCCATCTGTGCGAACACCTCCATGAAATCCTGCTGAAAATCGAGCTGCTTGAGGCGCTTTCGGCTGATCCCCGCCACCACCACACCGAGCATCGCCTGACCGACAAACAGGGGAATGCAGACCACCCCCTCATCTCCCAGCAGGTGACAGAGCTGCCGATTGATTACCGCGTGGCTGCGCGCCGGATTATCATCGAATGAGTGCAGCACCCGTTGCTCCAGCAACGCGTCAGCGGCCAGACTCTTGCCCGCCTCTAGCGAGAGGTGCAGCGCATCCATCGGCTTGTTGCCAACACGCCCCCCGACATCTCCCTCCAGGCGCTCCTGATCCGGATTGTAGCGTAGCACCATGCTCTGCTTCAGGCCGAACAGCACCCCCAGGTTGTATTGCAACTCATTGACGATGGCATGCCAGCTGGCGGCCTCCGCCATCTGCTGGCGGGAGGCACTAAGCAGGGCAAAATCTCGCACATGGCGGGCCAGCTCCAGACGCGTCGTCAGCTTCACCTGCAGCGCCTGCTCCTCGCGCACTGCCCCAGCCTCCAGCGGCATCAGTTCAAGGGAGCCGGCCAGCTGCTGTAGCCGCCCATCCACCCGTAGCACCAGTGACTCGATGTGCGATGGGTCAATGCCGGAGAGCTGCTCTGCGGCCAGGATCGTCTGATCCAGATCGTAGGCGTCCGGCTGCGCCAGACGCTGCGCCAGGTGCACAATCTTCACCAGCTGCGGCGCATCCAGCAGCGCTTCGCTCGACTCGTCCTGATAGCGCACCGCATCGGCAAGGAACGATCGCAGGTGCCAGCGATCGATCAGATGGAAGCCAACCTCCTCGCCAATAACCGCAAACCGCCGCTGCTGCTCCTCCCGCTGCAGGCCGCGTGGCTTGGCGGCGATCTCGACATAGTCGTCAGGAGAGAGCTGAAACAACGCTAGCTCTCCCAGCCCATGCAGCAGCCCAGCCAGATAGGCTTCTTCTTCGGAGTGGTGCTGCAGCAGGATGGCCAGCTCTCTGGCGATCTGGGCGACCTTCAGGGAGCGGTACCAGTAGCCGTCGAGATAGGCCTCGTGCTGCTCGCCCAAGCGGGAGAAGAACTGTTGTACCGCGCTGGTGATGGCGATGCTTTTGAGGGTCTCCACACCGAGTACGGAGAGCTGCCGTTCCAGACCCGCCACCTCGCCCCACTGGCGATAGAGCGGCGAATTGGCAGCGGCGAGCACCTTCGCGCTCAGCACCACATCCTGCGAGACGATATCGGCCAACTGCTTCAAGCTTGAGTCAGCCTGGCTACAGGCCTCAATCAGCTCAAGCAACACCGCTGGAATGGCGGGCAGCCGCTCCAGGTCAACCGCCAGCAGACAACTATTCTTAACGCTATCCATAGATCCTGGGAAGGCTGGTGTAAATGTCCGGGTAGTCATTCGTCACCCATTAAGGCGCCCCATCCTATCCACCTCCGAACTCCTGTTTTGTGACTCAGGTCTGAAAGAAGAGTGATTAATGTCGTTTTTTCTGGGATAGAATCGGGATAAGTCTTTTAACGATTCAGAGCTCCAATGGTTATGCTGACCCCCCCTCAAGAGCCAGATCAACACACTACCTCCCATTCTGCCGGTGCCCGGAGCAATGCCTTGGTCATCGCCCTCGCCGGTGGCAGACATGGTGTTGGCAAGACCAACGTTGCAGTCAACATTGCAGTCAACCTAGCAAATGGTGGAGCCAAGGTCTGTCTACTCGACAGTGATAACCAGCTCTCCGGTGCAGTGCAACTGCTGGGTGGCAAGAGCGAACTCGGGCTCGGCTCTCACATCTTCGACGGCCAACCGCTAGAGACGGTGATTCAGACGGGGCGAAACGGCATCCAGTTGCTCGCTGCCCCCTCCAACCTCGCCGCCTTCGACTACACCCAGACACTGCGTCTGAAGACCGCATTCCAGAAGCTGGAGAGCCATTTCGACTATCTGATCATCGACACCCCACCCGGCGACTCGCTCACCACCCTGTCGCTGCTGCGCTCCGCCAATCATATCCTGCTGGTACTCTCGCCCGAGCTGGAATCGATCAAAGACAGCTACACACTGCTCTGGGCGCTGCGCCGTCGCGGCCATATGGGCGGGGTGCAGGTGCTGATCAACCGCATCAAGGGCCGCCAGCAGGGACTACAAGTCTATCGTCAATTCAAGCGCGTTGTGGAGAAAAACCTCGGTCTGAGTGTACGTTCACTCGGTTATGTCACCGCCGACCGGCATCTGCACAACGCCGTCTACAACCATATGCCGGTGAGCATCAGCGCGCCTAACGCCCCCTCCAGCCGCTGCTTTCACGCCATCACCGAGATCCTCAAACAGCGTTTTATCGGTCACTCCCCGCTCAACAAAATGAGCCGCTCATGGAAGATGAACCCGCCCCGCAGCGGCGCCTCATCACCCGTCGTGCAGATGACGCCGCGCCAGCAGGGTGCGCTCGCAACCAATGAACAGTTCGATCGTCTGTTTGCCCAGTTCTCCAACATCATCCGTAAAGAAGACATTAATGAGATCAGTGTGCGAAAGGCGCTGTTCTCCTTCGAAGAGAGTTATGAACTCCGCTTCAACCAACCGCTGCACGAGAAAAATCCAACCCCGCCAGCCGTCGCGGGCCGGGATGGCAGCATCGAGAAGATCGGCTCACGTCTTCGCCAGTCCCACATCCTCTCCGACTGCGAACGCAAGCAGAGTGATGAACTGGCCGACCTGCAGCATGCGCTGGAGAGTGCCGCGCAGTTCTCCCTGTACGAACAGAAACGCTACGCTGACAACAGTTCCAGCTGAGGCCAGCACGCACTGGCCTCATCAAGGCTGGAAAAATGTACCGATTCAAGGTAGCTTACGGACCAGCCTGAAGCGTAATTACAAGTTGGTTTTCAACAGCTTCGCCTTCGGATAAGCCGTCAGAAATGGATTGGATGGGAAGCGGAGTGACATGGAGTCACTTCAGCTGATCCTGCAGTTTCTGGCCGGACGAAGAAGAATAAAGGAACGGACTCCCTGTTCACTCACCATCATTGCGGCAACGGAATTGCCGCTATTCATTTTCCCGTCGTTCAAAGCTACCTAGATCAGCCGCGCCGCCAACTGGTTCCCTGAGGGCCATCCTCGAGCAGAATACCGGCGGCCTGCAGTTCATCACGGATGCGGTCGGCCTCGGCCCAGTTCTTCTCTGCCCGTGCATCCAGACGCTGCTGGATCAGCGCATCTATATCCGCATCCGACAAACCACCTTCCGCACCAACGCCGCCTTTCAGATAGGCTTCTGGGTCATCTTGCAGAATCCCCAGCACGCCACCCAGCTGCCGCAACTCGGCCGCCAGCCCTGCTGCTTTCGCTGCATCGGTCTCCCGCAACCGGTTGATCTCGCGCACCATATCGAATAACACCGCCAGAGCCTCCGGGGTGTTGAAATCATCGTCCATCACCGCATGAAAACGTTCGATAAAGGCCTCACCACCGGCGGGCTCAACCTCATCCAGACCGCGCAAGGCAGTGTAGAAGCGGGTCAGCGCAGCGCGAGCGTTCTCCAGGTGTTCTTCATCATAATTGAGTGGTGAGCGATACTGACTGGTGAGGATGAAGTAGCGCACCTCTTCGGCACGATAGCGCTGCAGAATCTCCCGCACGGTAAAGAAGTTGCCCAAGGATTTCGACATCTTCTCATCATTGATCCGGACAAAGCCGTTGTGCATCCAGTATCTAACGAAGGAGTGGCCGGTGGCTCCCTCCGACTGGGCGATCTCGTTCTCGTGGTGCGGAAAGGTCAGGTCAGCGCCGCCGCCGTGAATATCGAAGCTATCGCCCAGGGCGCAGGTCGACATGGCCGAGCACTCGATGTGCCAGCCGGGACGACCCTGGCCCCAGGGAGAATCCCAGGCAGGCTCGCCGGGCTTCGCTGACTTCCACAGGGCAAAGTCGAGGGGATCGCGCTTTATCTCGTCCACCTCGACTCGCGCACCCGACTCAAGGTCATCGATCGACTTGCCGGAAAGCTTGCCGTAGTCGGGGAAGCTGCGCACATCGTAGTAGACATCACCATTCTCGACGGCATAGGCGTGACCATTGTCGATCAGGCGCTGAATCATCACCAGGATCTCTTTCATATGGCCGGTGGCGCGTGGCTCATCGTCAGGTGGCAGCACGCCGAGCGCCGTCGCATCCTCACGCATCGCCTGGATGAAACGCTCGGTCAGCGCCATGAAGGGCTCGCCATTCTCGTTGGCGCGATTGATGATCTTGTCGTCAATATCGGTGATATTGCGGATGTAGGTGACCTCGTACCCCATCGCCTTCAGATAACGGTAGACCACGTCGAACACCACCATCACCCGCGCATGCCCCAGGTGGCAGAGATCGTAGACGGTCATGCCGCAGACATACATGCGTACCCGCCCTTCTTCGAGGGGTTTAAACTCTTCTTTGCGGTTGTTGAGGTCGTTGTAGATCTTGAGCATGGTGTGGACTACGTCTGCTGCTGTGTGGTGGGCGCATGGTAGCAAAAGCACTATCCACCACAAAGCAGGGCCGGCCAGGCACCAATTCCCACACAATTTCTAAACTCTTTTCCCAGCCAGTCGATACCCAGACTGCAACCAGAGAGAAGCTGTTTCCTAGCTCTTGGCAGTAGCCCCTTTGGCTCACCCATCAGAAGTAAAAACTGGCGAGTATCACCATGCCTGAAGAGAAAAAGTTCCGCTCCATCCGCAGCAAGATCCGCCGCACCCTGCTGATCCAGTTCGCCATCATGCTGCTGCTGACCGCCTCCTATCTCGCCTACAGCCAGAGTGTACTGGTGGAGCAGTTAGTGGAGGACCAGGCCAGCAGCCTGGCCGATGCTTACTTCGACAACATCAACACCCTGATGCTGAGCGGCGGTATGGCCAGCCGGGAGATCCCGCGCAGCAAACTGCTGTCGCGTCCGGAGGTACTCGACGCTCGCATCGTGCGTGGTGAAGGCATCACCAAGACCTTCGGCAAGGGCACAGACTACGCCAAGGTCAAGGATGAGTGGGACCAGCGCGGCCTCGACGGCGAAAACATCATGCAGTTCCGCGAAGGCGCAGAGGGGCGGGTGCTCACCGTGGTGATCCCGATGCGGGCAAAAAAAGAGTATCGCGGCACCAACTGCCTGATGTGCCACGTAGTCGAAGAGAACAGCGTGCTGGGCGCGATACGTCTCGATTACTCCACCGCTGAACTCGATGCCGCCATCAACCGGGATCTGCTGGTCAATGTCGGCATCAACTCAGCGGTGATGCTGATTGCGCTGTTTGTGATCTCAGCAACCCTCGGCCGGCTGGTCTCAGAACCGCTGAAAAAGCTCTCCACGCGCGCCGAAGGCACGGTGGACGCCTCCAAACGGATTCATGTGGAATCCAACGATGAGATCGGCGAACTGGCGAGCCACTTCAATCGGGCGATCAAGCGCTTCGGCGGTATCATCGACGATACCAAACGCCAATCTGCCGAGGCACAACGACTGAAGACTGCTCTCGACAACGTCTCCAGCGGCGTAATGGTCTCCGACACCTCTCACAACATCATCTACATGAACAAATCAGTGCTGCAGTTGCTGCACAACGCCGAAGCCGAGATCCAACAGGCGCTACCCAGCTTCTCCGCTGACGACCTGCTGGGCAAGAACATCGACGCCTTCCATCAGAACCCTGCGGAGAACCGCCAGATACTCGATCATCTCAGCTCAACCCACGCCACCGAACTCCACTTGGGCGGACGCACCCTGAGGATCATCGCCAACCCGGTGATCGACGAACAGGGCCAGCGGCTGGGAACCGCCGTCGAATGGGCCGACCGAACCAGCGAGGTGGAGGTGGAGCGTGAGGTGGGCGACATCATCGCCGCCGCCAACCGGGGCGATCTCAGCCAGCGCATCTCAATGAGCGGCAAATCGGGCTTCTACGCCCTCCTCAGCGAGTCGATCAACCACCTGCTCGAGGTCACCGACAACGCCATCAATGACATCTCTCGGATCGTCGCTGAACTGGCTGCCGGCAACCTGACAAAGACCATCACCAGCGACTACCAGGGCGCATTCGGCCAGCTCAAAGACGGCGTCAACGAAACCGTCAGCCAACTCAACCAGATCGTCTCCGAGATCCGCGACTCTTCAGACTTCATCAGGACTTCCGCAGACGAGATCGCCGCCGGCAACACCAGCCTCTCGGTCCGCACCGAGCAGGAGGCGGCCAGCCTTGAACAGACCGCCTCCTCCATGGAAGAGCTCACCAGCACCGTCAGCAACAACGCAAACAATGCCAGTCAGGCCAACCAGCTGGCGATCAGCGCCCGCAGTATCGCAGTCAAAGGCGGTGACGTGGTGGGCAATGCGGTGGCCGCGATGGGCGACATTCGCGACTCAAGTGAGAAGATAGCCGCCATCATCGGCGTGATCGATAAGATCGCCTTCCAGACCAATCTGCTCGCACTCAACGCCTCGGTAGAAGCCGCCCGGGCCGGCGAGCAGGGCCGCGGCTTTGCGGTGGTGGCCACCGAGGTGCGCAATCTGGCCCAGCGCAGCGCCTCCGCTGCCAAAGAGATCAAGGAGTTGATCCATGACAGCGTCGACAAGGTCAATGCCGGCTACAAACTGGTGGACGAGTCGGGCAACACCCTGCAGGAGATCGTCAAGTCAGTGAAGCAGGTCGGCGACCTGATCTCTGAGATCGCCGCCGCTAGCCAGGAGCAGATGGACGGCATCGAGCTAGTCAACCAGGCAGTCACCAGAATCGACGACGCCACCCAACAGAACGCGGCGCTCGCAGAAGAAACCGCCTCCGCCAGCACCAGTACCGCCCAGCAGGCATCCCGCATGGCCGAGCTGGTGGAGTTCTTCTCGGTGCGCTGAGCCAGCTCCCCGGCTCCAACAGAGCCGGGAGCCCCTTTTTCCCACCCCTTAATATCGATATGATGCGCCCTTTACAGAGATTCCTAGAGGGAGCATGAGTTATGAAGCGGATTTTTCTGGGCCTGATCCTGGGCATGGTTTTTCTCACTGCCGGTGAGGCCATCGCAGCCGACAGCAAGCCTGTCACAGTGGAGATGCAGACCAACCTGGGCACTATCACCCTGGAACTCAACGCCACCGCTGCACCGCAGAGTGTGGAGAACTTTGTCCAGTACGCCGAAGAGGGCTTCTACAACGGCACCATCTTCCACCGGGTGATCAAGAATTTCATGATCCAGGGCGGCGGCTTCAGCCCCGACATGCAGCGCAAGTCAACCCGAGACCCGATCCGTAACGAGGCGAAAAACGGCCTCAAAAACAGCCGCGGTAGCATCGCCATGGCGCGCACCTCCGCCGCCCACTCCGCTACCGCCCAGTTCTTCATCAACCTCAAAGACAACAGCTTTCTCGACTACCCGGGACAGGACGGCTGGGGCTATTGCGTGTTCGGCAAGGTCACCAGCGGCATGGATGTGGTCGACAAGATCGCCCAGCAGCCCACCACCCGCAAAAACGGCATGCGCGACGTGCCCGCCAACACCGTCATCATCGAGAAAGTCAGCGTCAGCCGATAAATCACTGCCGCACCATAGACTTAGAGATCGTTCACCAGACAACAGGTATTTTCATGATTACGCTCACCACCAACCTCGGCAAGATCGAAATTGAACTGGACGAGGAGAAGGCGCCCAACACCTGCGCCAACTTCAAGCAGTATGTCGAGGAGGGTTTCTTTGACGGCACCATCTTCCACCGCGTCATCGACAACTTCATGATCCAGGGAGGCGGCATGCTGCCCGACATGACGCAGAAGGCGACCCGCGAACCGATCGAAAACGAGGCCAAAAACGGCCTCTCCAACCTCACCGGCACCATCGCCATGGCGCGCACCGCGGACCCCCACTCCGCCACCGCTCAGTTCTTCATCAATATTTCAGACAACAAATTCCTCGACCACCCGGGGCAGGATGGCTGGGGCTACTGCGTGTTCGGTAAGGTGACCGGCGGCATGGATGTGGTCAACAAGATCAAAGGCGCAGAAACCGGCATGATGGCAGGCCACCAGGACGTGCCGAAAGAGACCATCGTCATCGAAAAAACCGAGATCAGCGACTAAAGCCGATGGCTGAGACCCTATTCATCTCCGACCTGCACCTCTCCGCCGAACGGTCGGAGACGGTGCACCGTTTCCTGCGATTCCTCGCCTCGGAGGCGCAGGGGACGGAGGCGCTCTACATCCTCGGTGACCTATTCGATGCCTGGATCGGCGATGACCTGGTGACACCAGAGATCAACGGCATCATCCACGGCATGCGTCTGCTGGCAGAGAGCGGCACCAAGATCTTCCTGATGCACGGCAACCGGGACTTCCTGCTCGGCGAGATCTTCTGCAACGCCAGCGGCGCGACCCTGATCAGCGATCCAACCCTGATCGAGCTGTACGGCACCCCGACCCTGCTGATGCATGGCGACCTACTCTGCAGCGACGACACCGCCTACCAGGCGTTCCGCCAGCAGGTGAGGGAACCCACCTTCATCAAACAGTTCCTCAGCCAGCCGATCCCCGAACGCATCGCTGCCGCTCAGGAGTACCGGACCAAGAGTGGTGAGGCCACCTCACTCAAGGCGGAGGCAATCATGGATGTCAACCAGCAGACCCTGGAGAGCTACCTGCGCGAACAGCAGTGTGGCCGCCTGATCCACGGCCACACTCACCGCCCCGGTCTGCACGACTTCGAACTGGATGGCCAGCCAGTACAACGCTACGTACTCGGCGAGTGGGACAGTGGCGGCGCCGAGATCCTCAGCGCCTCGGCGCAAGGGGTTGAGCTGAGGCGGCTACCTGCCTGAGCCTCAGCCCGCCTCTGCAGCTCCTCCCGAAGGCGACCCCATCTCAAGCCGCCGGAAGCTCTCCGGCAACACAAACAGCTCACGGTTGACAGGGAACTGGCGGCGGAAATCGAGCAGCTCCTGGCGATGCCCGGCCGGACTCCACTGCTGCAGCGGCAACCCCTTCTGCAGCAGCAGGCCGGGGCGCTGGATGTTCAATAGCAGATCGCAGGGCTCCTGGAACTCCGGCGGGATCGAAGCAAGCGTCGCCAGCTGTTGCCGGGCAAGCAGTCGCTGATACTCCTGCAGCGCAGCTCGCGCCTCCGGCATCAGGCCGGGCGCCACCAGACCACGCTCACACAGCTGACCCGCCACACTAATCTGCCACTCCTGCGGCTGCACCCCAGCCACCGTGGGGGCATCGGCCAGCTCCAACTGGCGCATCTCCAGCTGCGCCTGCGCAGGCGCTTCGGATCCACCCGCTTCAGCTCGGAACACCAGCACCAGCCGGTCATCCGGATTGACGCTGTAGATCACCCCAGCCTGGCGATCTAACAGAATAAACCCGGGACTGCTCGCCCCCTGATCCAGACGCAGGAAATCGTCGCTGACGATCACCCGGCTGATGTAGGGCTCTGCGCCAGGCTCGCTGACCCGAAACACCAACAGTCTGGCATCCAGCTCTGTTGCGCTCGCCGATACTGCTGCCGACAACGCCAGCACGAGTAGAATTCCGATTATTTTCTGGCGCATGACCGCTCCAATCGCTCCAGTTCCTGTGGCGAAAACCCCGCCTCAAGCCGCGCCTGCTGGTGTAGCGGACAGCGCATCCCGCCATTGAGGAATTGCTCCAACAGGTCAAAGTAGGTCGCCTCCGGCTCCAGCCCCCGCTGTTCACAAAGGTAATGAAACCAGCGGCTGCCAAACCGCACATGCCCCACCTCCTCATCAAGGATCACCTGCAGGCAGGCCACGGTCTGTTCGTCACCGATGGTGCGAAATCGTTCCATGATGCCCGGCGTCACATCCAGGCCCCTGGCCTCCAGCATGCGTGGCACCAATGCCATGCGCAGCAACGGATCCCGGGCGGTGCGCACGGCCATCTCCCACAGGCCGTTGTGCGCCGGATAGTCGCCATAGTCGGCGCCGCCATCGCGTAGGCGCTGACGCAGCAGGCGGAAGTGGTAGACCTCCTCCACCGCCACCTGTATCCAGTCGTCGTAGAACTCTGGTGGCAGACCGGGGAAGCGCTGCACCGCATCCCAGGCGAGGTTGATGGCGTTGAACTCAATGTGGGCGATGGCGTGGATCAGCGCCAGCCGGCCCGCCTCGCTGCCCAGGCCGCGTCGCGCCAGGCGGCTCGGATGGACCAGCTCAGGGCACGCTGGCCGTCCCGCCGTCTTGATCTCGTCCGCAGCGCACCAACCGGAGAGTTCCAGCTCACCGCTACGCCAGGCCGCAGCGGTCGCGTCGCTCAGCGTCAACTTCTGCTCCAGGTCGTCGCACAGCAAACATTCGCGGGCGGCTTGATAAAGACTCTCTGTATGCATTGAAGATTGACCAGGCAATTAATTAAGCCGATCTATAGGCCAGGCTGTGCCCGACACTATCCTTGATTTTAATCGATGGCATGCGGTGGCCACGGGCCTATATCTGGTCATTATCGGGAGCCAGCTTCAAGCCCAGCATCAGATCCATCACATTGGTGCCTGTGGGGCCGGTGCTGAGCAGGTCGCCGCTCGCCTGCAGCAGCTCACCGGCATTGCAGACACGCAGGGTGGCAGCGGCATCGAAGCCCTCCCGCTCAGCGCGAGCGATTGTAGCACCATCCACCAGCGCACCGGCGTCATCGGTGGGGCCGTCGCTACCATCACTGCCAGCGGAGAGAAACAAGCAGTTCTGCTCCCCAGCCAGCTCACAGGCGGCAGCCAACGCCAGCTGCTGATTGCGACCACCGCGGCCAGGCGAGGGCGGCAACACCACCGTGCTCTCACCACCCCAGATCCACACTCCCGCCGGCCCCACCCTGAGCCGAGCGGCCAATCTTCGCCCCGCCTCGGCGGCATCACCAACGATGAACTCAGGCTCCACTCTCACCGCATAGTCCAGCGTCCGCGCCTGCTGCGCCGCGGCCTGCTTTGCCATCTGCAGATTGGCGACAATCTCCACCGGCGGCGGATCCCGCAACGGCCGCCGCCGCTGGCTCAGACCGTTTGCCACTAGCATATCGAGCCAGCCCGGCAGTTGTTGCCGCCAACCCCGCTGGTCCAGCGTCAGGTCTGGCAGCAGCAGCCCCGAACCGATCACCCCAGGATCATCCCCCGGCACATCGGAGATCGCCAACGCTGTCACCTCTCGCTCCCCGAGCCAGTTGAGCAGCCCCCCGCCTTTGATCAGCGAAAGCGACTTGCGCACCCGGTTGATCTGATCGATGGGCAGGCCACTGGCCTGCAGCCACTGGTTGGTCCGCAGCAGCTGCTCCAGACCGACCCCGGGCACCGGCAGCTCCAGCAGACTCGAGGCACCGCCGGAGATCAGCAGCAACAGCGGCCCCACATCGGCCTCGATGAAACGGATCAACTGCTGCCCCGCCTGCAGGCTGGCCGCGTCCGGCAGAGGATGACCCGACTCCAGCGCCTGCCAGCCAAAGCGGCGGCAGTGGCGTCGATCAAGATGCCCGACCTTGGAGATCAGCAGCGCCGCCGCCAGCCTCCCACCCAGCGCGGCTTTCGCACCATCCGCCATCGACTGAGCCGCCTTACCCACCGCCACCAGACGCACACCATCTGGCAGCGACCGCCGCTGCAGGGCAGCCGCGACACAATCGTCGCCCGCCACTGCACGGAGGGCCGCACTGAATATCTGTAAAAGCGCCCGGCGATGGGGATGAATCGCTGTCATCGGCTGATTTGCTAGGTTAAACTGGTTCGGTTTGTCGAACTCAATGGGGAGAGAGCGTTGGGGAGCATACAACTGCGCCGTAATTTCAGCCGCAACATCCTGATCCGTATGATCATCATGTCGCTAATCGCGCTGGGATTAATCGTCTGGAAGTTCGGGTTCATCAATCAGGTCTACTTCCGCGACCAGCTGACCAGCACCGGACTGATCATCAACGGCGCCATCGTGCTGCTGTTTTTTGTCGGCATCCTGCGCATGATCACCATCTTCGCCCACTACAGCCGTGAAGAAAACGACCTGATCCGCTTTCTGCGCAACCTGCGTGAAGGCCAGCGCGACCCGCTGGAAAACATCGCCAGAAAGTCTATCATCGCGATGCGCTACCGCACCATGATGGGGCTGCACAAGGCCAACTGCCCAATCAACCACGGTTCGCTGGCCGCCACCCTGCTGGCCAACGAGAGCACCCGCAACAGCCTGCCAAAATTCATCAACAACGTGCTGATCCTGACCGGTGTGTTCGGCACCATCGTGTCGCTCTCGATCGCCCTAATCGGCGCCTCCGACATGCTCTCCAACGCGGTCAGCTCCGGCGGCATGGGAATGGTGGTGCACGGCATGTCCACCGCGCTCTCCACCACCATCACCGCCATCGTCTGCTACCTCTTTTTCGGCTACTTCTACCTCAAAGTGACCGACGTGCAAACCAACCTGGTGAGCGCGGTGGAGCAGATCACAGTGAATGAGTTGATGCCCCGCTTTCAGACCACCACTGACAGTGCAATCCACGAATTCACCGGCCTGGTGCGCTCGATGCAAGGACTGGTGACCAATCTGGCGCGCTCCCAGGAGCGCTTCGGCAGCCTCGAAAAACAGCTGGTCGCCACCCTCAAGGCCCACGACAAAACCACCGAGACGCTCGCCACCGATATGGACGAGATCAAGCTGATCCTGATCCGCGGTTTCCGCCTGCACGACGATTGATGATGGACGACGGCTTCATCGATCTGCGCCTCAACCGCCACGCCGGCGAAGCGGACGAAGGCTTCTGGCCCTCTTTCACCGACATCATGACGGTGATCATGATGATCTTCCTTCTCGCCATGGTGGTGCTGCTGATCCGCAACATGGAGCTGCTCGAGCAGCTGCGCACCTCGATCGCCTCTGAGCAGGAGGCGATGGAACTGGTACGCTCCACCGGCGCCGAGAACGAAACCCTGGAAGATCAGCTGATCGCCCGCGAGCATGAGATTTCGATGCTGCGGCTGCAGCTGATGCGCATGGAGGAGCTGCAGGAGCAGCAGGAAGCGGCCATCACCAGCCAGCGTCATCAGATCGGCGATTTGGGCCGGGAGCGCGAGGGACTGGAGACCCAGCTCAAACAGCTCGGCTTCGAACGGGATGATCTCAACATCCGCCTCGAACGGCAGGTCGATCTCACTAAGCTGCAGCAGGCACAGATGGCTCGTCAGCAGACCCAGATCAATCAGCAGCAGAGCCAGCTCGAACAACTGCTGCGCGACATCCAGAATCTCAACGAAGATATGGGGCGCCTGAGCAGCCGCCACAGTGAGACCCTGACAGAGATGGAGAACCTGCGCAGCGCCTACGCGGACCAGGGCAAAGCGCTGCAACAGGCGCGCAGCAGCGATCTGCTGGGCCAGCAGGAGCTGGAGAATCTGCAGACCAAGTTCGCCAATCTGAGGATAAAGTATGATCGACTGGTGCGGCCGGCCCGCACCGCCACAGGCAAATATGTGGTCGAGGTGCGCTACTCCAAACAGGATGGCAACCCGCAAATCGACCTGAAGCTGCCGGAACAGAGCCACTTCCGCACCATCTCAAACGAGGAGCTCGAGGCCAGCCTGGACGAGATCAAGGGAGCCAAGGGCAACAAGCTCTATATCAAGGTGATCATCCCGAAAAACAGCGGCCTCTCCTACAACGAGGCCTGGGGCTTCACCACCCGCCTGCACCGCAAATACGACTACTATTTCCAGCAGGAGGCCAAGCAACAGCGAATCATCGAAGACGAGCAGCCCCAGACCGAATAGACCGCTGCCCTACAGCTTGGCCAGAGTCAGAGGGTGGGTAGATGATAAACAAAGTCACAAACGCGCTCCTGCTGAGCCTGGCGATCCAGTTAAACGGCTGCGCCAGCCCGCTGCCCAAGGCGATCAGCCAGGTGCCGCCGACCGAGATCCGGGTCGAGGAGGTACGCCAACAACCCGAGCGCTTTCTCGGCAGCCGGGTGCGCTGGGGCGGCAGCATCATCCAGGTGGAGAATCTGCCGCAACATACCCTAATCGAACTGCTCTCCCGCCCGCTCTCTGGCAACGGCAAGCCAGACAGCTCAGGCCGCACGCAGGGCCGCTTCCTGGCCCGCATTCCGGGTTTTCTCGATCCGGAGGAGTACCCCAAAGAACGGCTGCTGACGATCAGCGGCACAATCGCCGGCACCACCCAGCGCACGATCGGTGACTACCCCTACCTCTACCCGCTGGTGGAGAGCGAAATTCACCACCTCTGGCCGGATCAGCGCGAAGCGCGCGACTGGCGCAACCGCGATCCCTTCTACGACCCCTGGTACCCCTGGGGATCGCCCTGGTATCGCCACCCCTACTACTGGTAATCCGGTGACCCATGAAAAGCCTACTGATAATTTGCCTTTTCGCTAGCCTCACCTGCTGCGCCCAGACCCCCACCCGCCCACCAGCTGCCGACCGCTCGATCACCCCCAGAATGGTGGTCGATACCGGGGAGCAGTATCTCTCCCATCAGGTCGAATGGGGCGGGGTGATCGTCGAGTCACGCAACCTGCGCCAGAACAGCGAACTCCAGGTACTCGCCTACCCGCTGGATACTGCGGCACGCCCCGATCTCGACCAACCGCCCAACGGGCGCTTCATCGTCGTCAGCCCGGGCTATCTGGAGAATGTGGACTATGCCAAGGGCCGCCAGGTCACCCTCAGCGGCAGGATCTCGGCACTGCGTCCCGGCAAGGTGGGTGAGGCCGACTACCTCTTTCCTGTGGTCGACAGCAGCGAGATCGAGCTCTGGCCCGAGCAGAGCCGGGGCGGTGTCACGCCAAGATTCAACTTCGGCATCAGCGGCGGTTCAGGCGGCCGGATCCGCACCGGGGTCGGTGTCGGCATCCAATTCTGAAGCCACAACTAGCGTCAATCTGCGCCAGGAAACCCGGCCCATGCCAGCAGATAGAGCGCGGCCGACAGCAGCATCAACCCGCTAAACCCCAGATCCACCGCCAGCAGCGCGGCCAGCAGCGCACTCACCACCGAGGCGCAACCATTGATGCCCCAGGCCCAAGGCATCAGGGCTGGCTGACGTTCGCCGAGCGCCTGTAGACCCAAGGCAAACGGCATGCCCATCGCCAGCCCCAGTGGCAGGATCAGCAGAAAGCTGAAGACAAACCGGGCCAGCAGCGGGAGATCACCCATCCCCTCCAGCAGCGCGGGCCCCAGCCAGAGAAACTGCACCACCCAGAGCGCAATCGTCACCACCACCGCTGCCAGCACAACACGGGCGCCAAATCGCTGTGCCAGCCAGTGGGAGGCAAAACTCCCCACGCCAGCGCTGGCGAGAAAACCCGCCAGCACCGCCGTCACCGCATAGACAGGATGACCGAGAAACAGCTGCAGGCGCTGGATGAAGGCGATCTCGATAAACAAAAAGGCGATGCCGATGGCGCTGAAAAACAGCACGACCCGCCCCCAACCCGGCTCTGCCAGCAAACGCCTGCGCAACAGGGCCAGCGGCAACAGGATCAGCAACAGGCTGCTTAACAGGGCCAGCAGCAGGGCGATCAGCAGCAGGACGTAGCCCCAGTCGAGATGAGCCAGACCGCTGCCGGCAGGCTGCTGCAACAGTTCTCCGACTCTGGATAGACGCAGAAAGTGGTTAAAGTAGGGGCGGTCATCCGTCGTCACCCTGATATCGAAGCGATAATCATCGATGAATCGCTCCCCGCCTTTCCCCAGCAGGGCCCGCACCCCCTCATGGAAAAAGGGTCGCGCCAGCCGGTGCAAGCGGTTGACCTCCTCCGGGCCGAGATCGGAGAGATAGACCAGATCGAACATCCGTTCACGACTGAAGCGCCGCACCGCCTGCCGCTGCACACCACTCAAGGGCTCAAGCGAAACCACCAGGGTGAGTGTATTCCAGCCGCGGATCAGCGCCAGGTTGAAAGCCGCCACCAGTTTCAGGCCATCCTTGGGCGGCAGATTAAGCCCACGGGTCAGGGTCACCACACCGTTGGGCGTGAGCCGCTCCAGACAGCCACGTAACGACTCCAGGGTGTAGCGATACTCTTCCTGGCTGGAGTTCAGTCCGCCCGCATCACCCAGCCCCTCCCCTACCGTCAACTGAATCAGATCGTAACGAGCGTGCGGTTGGCGCAGATGGCTACGCAGGGTACGCGGATAGAAACTCACCCGCCCAGCAAACGCGCTATTATGCTCAAGCTGGGCCTGCTGCAGCGCCAATAGCCTGGGATGAGGCTCGATCAGGTCGATCTGCTCCGCGCCCAGCGCCAGCGCCTGTTCTACTCCAGTCGCATCACCAGCACCAACTAACAGCACCCGAGCTGGCGCCACCAGCTGATAGGCAAGCGCAGAGCTGAGATACCCCAGATAGTCGCTCTGCTGATCGGGCGCAGCCAGCGCCCCGCTGAAATCCCCATCGACAAACAGCGCCGCACGCCCCGGCGGCGCAACCGGCGACAGCAGGCTCAGGCCAGGCGCATGGCGCATCGGCACCTGGCGGTTCTCCAGCAGCGTCACCACCCCCAGTGGATGACTCTCCTGCACCAGCACCGCCGCTCCCCGCGCCGTCAGACTCTGAGACAGATCCTTGTAGTCGGCCGGCTCTACAGCCAGCTCCAGCCTGGCAAGCCAGCTGATCAGCGCCAACAGACAGGGCAGCAGCAGCCACCACAACGGACGGCGTCGCCAGCCCATCGACTCCACGACGCCAACGATCCCCGCCATAGTGCCACAGGCAGCCACGATGAACAGTGCTTCGGACGGCGCAGAGAGAAACAGCAACAGGAGCACCGCAGCAGAACCAATCCCGGCCCCCAGCAGGTCACTGCCGTAGATCCGGTTGACCCAACTGCGATAGCGACGCAGGGCGAGACCGAGCGCATTCGCCACCACAAAAAACGGCAGCGCTAACAGCAGATAGACTTGCAGCAGATAAGCCAACTGCCGCCAGTTCCAGGCGAGATCGAGCGGATTCAGCGGCACCCGCGCGGCAAACTGGAAAGCATACCAGGCAAGCAGACCAAACAGCAGCGCATTGAGGGCGAAAAAGAGGCGGAAATGGCGTGTCAGTGTGTCGCCCAGAAGGCTCAGAAAGGTACCGCTGGCGCCATACCCCAGCAGCGCCAGACTGATGATCATACCGACCAGGCCGGGCCAGTGGATCATAGAGAAGAGCCGGGTCAGCAATACTTCGTAGGCCAGCGCCGAAGCCGACAGCAGGCCGATCGCCAGATAGGGTGGAACCCCCGCATCCGCTATACAACGATGAGAAACGGTCGTCATCTATTTTCCAGACGCCCCTTCCCACACCACTCAGTGACTGCCCGTCAGGGGCACAAAGGAGACCGGCAGGATCTCCTGGGTGGTGAGACTGCCATCCAGCCCTTTGATCACCAGCACCAGCTGCTGGACGTGGTAGCGGTTGCCCACCGGCAACACCATACGCCCACCCCGCTTCAGTTGGCGCACCAGCGGTGGCGGAACGTGGCTGCCTGCCGCGGTGACAATGATGGCGTCGAATGGTGCAGCCTGCGGCAGCCCATGATAGCCATCCCCGAGATGCACCCGAATCCGGTCAAAACCCAGTTGCTGCAGGCGCTGTTTGGCCTGATCCGCCAGCTCTTCGACGATCTCCATGGAGTAGACATCCACGCCGAGCCTATCGAGCACCGCCGCCTGATAGCCGGACCCGGTGCCCAGCTCAAACACCCGATCCCCTGTCGAGACCTGGAGTAGTTCGGTCATCAACGCCACAATCAGGGGTTGTGAGATGGTCTGGCCATAGCCGATGGACAACGGACGATTCTGATAGGCATTGGCGCGCTGTTGTGGCGGCACAAACTCGTGCCGGGGCACATCAGCCATCGCCATGCGGAGCCGGGGTGAGAGTCCATCCAGCCCAAATGGCACAGCCAATACCCGCAGCTCCCGCTCGACCTCATCCAGCATCACCTCGCGCTGCTGTCGATAGACATCCTCTGCGGCAACTGGGAACAACACCCCGCACCACAGCAACACCACCAGCAACTGCTGGAAACCCCGCCCGCATTGCATACCAGCCCTCCTCTGCTGCTTTAAGTATGGCCGATATTTGGCCTCCGGGAGGCTTGGCTGGAGCAAGCGCAAGAGGAAGTTAGGACAATGGTTGATAAATAAAGGGATCGGTTTTAAGGCGGCTTTCTTGATTATTTTCCAAACCGCTCCAGCAATTTCATGAAATTACGTTTGCGTTTATATTTCTCCCGGATTTGCAAAAGATTGTGCCGGAATTCAGCCTTGTCTCCCAACCGGCCCATCAGTTTTTCGACCCGGCTCAGCAAGGCGGCGGCCTCGGCGTAGGCATCGTTGTTGGTGCGTTCCACAATCGGGCCGATCAGCTTCTGATAGATAGCAACTGCATCGCGAGGATGCTCCTTCTCCCGCAGGCCAGCCAGCCTGAGCCAGAGTTCCTCACTGCATCCCCCTTCAACAGCCTCTTGCCAGGCGGCCTCGATCTCTTTCTCCCACAGAAAGATCTCCACCAGCCTGGAGCGATCCGACCCGGGACGATAAGGCCGCTGGCCGCGCGGCGGCTTCTTCACCCTCGGCTCGATGACCGCCCGCAACTGATCCAGGGCACGCTGACGCCAGTGGGGCCAATGTTTGTAGCGATCAGCATGTTTTTTCAGCTTTTGATAGTTGCTGAGGTAGGGGCGTTGTTCAAACTGGGGCCAGATCAGAGTCATCGCTTCGTCGTGCCGCTTGCGACGGTGATACATATCGGCCAGCAGATCCTGCAGGCGGCTATCCGCCTCATCGCCGAAGGCCTGGATGCCTCTCTCCGCCCATTCCAGCGCCTGTTCGCTGCGGCGCGCCTTGCGGTAGATTTCGGCGATCTGGTAGAAGGCGTAACTGGATGACAGGTCTTGGCTCTTGACCTGCACCAGCGCCTCGATATCGCCGCTCTGTTCGGCCAGGCTTTCCATGATGCTCGTGATGTAGAAACGCCGGCAGTATCGGCTCTGATCATTTTCACCCGGCTTGAGCGACCGAACCTTGGCCCACTCAGCCTCGGCCAGTGCGCGGTAGTGCTCGCGCCCCCGCATCCCCAACACCTGGGTGTAGCTCTTGATGGCGCCATGAAACACATCCCAGTCACCACTCAACTCCCAACGGAACAGCCGTTCTGCCAGCACCTCCTGGTCAGGTTTTGCCTTGCGGCAGGCACTCAGATGCAGTGCCTGCAGTCGCTCCAACAGCAGACTCATGTAGCCGTCGGAATCCTCCACAGTCTCAATAGCGCGCGTCGTCCGTTGCAGAGCATACTCGCTCAGTTCGATCACCGCGGCGGCATGGCCCTGGGCCAGGAGTTCGTCGATGGCATCGATCGCTCCGTCCATGCCGCGGTAATAGTCGGGCATCGCATAGTAATCGATGAATCCGTCGCTACCGATCGCCTGGTCGATGATTTTTCTATAGGCATCCAGGTTCACGCCCCGGGCTGCGGCAGCCTTGAGCATCAGCCGGTCGACGAGCTGTTCATCTTCCACGGCGGCCTCAAGGAGCATATCCGCCAGAGCCTCCCTCTCCTGTAGCAGCAGCCAGGCTCGCACATCCTTCATGGTCAGATCCGCTTCCGCCTGTTTCGGCTGCCTGCGTCTGGCCGTCTTGCCAGCCGGCGCCTGCTTCTCCAGCCAGGCCAGTGCAACCGCCACACAATGCTTGCAGAAATCGCCACCCAGCCCCACCGGGCAGTCGCAATCATAATCGATAGTCTTGCCGTCTTCCCACAACCGAACATGGTAGCTGTGAGTGCCTCTAACCGTCGCCGCGATCTTGCCCCGGCGTTCCCGCAGGTTACGGACCCGCTCATCTTGGTAATAGGCCTCACCACGCCCATAGGCGCGGGAACCGGCCCAGCGTTTGATTTGGTTCGTTGTCAGCGTCTTGAGCAGTGTCATGTTGTACTTACCTGGATCTGGCCTGACCGGCAATTTTACTATTCAACTGGGGTTGCTGCGTGCGCTTGGCCAAAGGCTGAGAGCGGATGGAGAAGGCAGGATCAGTAACGCAATCCTCATGCGACAGCGGCGCGCGATTCAGCTCTTCCCGATACACCCGCCACAACGGAATGAGACGGTCCATCAGCGCCGAAACCGATTGTTATGATGACGCTCCAGCAAGTGCAACACCTCATGTACAACGACGTACTCCAGACACTGACGTGACTTCTTGGCCAGATCGAGATTCAGCCAGATGCGCCGCGCCTCAATATTACAGCTACCCCATCGCGTCCGCATGCGCCTGATGCCCCACTCGGCAATCTGAACACCGGTGACAGGCTGCCACTTCTCGATCAACGCAAGAGCCTAGCTAAACCCAGCCGTACCAAGCTCCGGAGAGCTGGAACGACCTCGATGCGTGCCGGGTGGGTCGTAATCAGGAACGGGGCTTCTTCGCCACCTGATCACGTAGATAGACTGGCAGTGCGGCCTCGGCGGCCACCGCCTCGCCGCGGGCAAAGCCATCGACGCCGAGCAGGGCCACCTCTTCGGCGCGGCACAGCAGTTCGCCATCACTGGCCTTGAGTTGAGCGCCAAGCCGCGGACGCAGCTGTTCGCCATAGGCCTGCCAGCCGCCACCGATGCCGTACCAGCCCTCCCCGTTGGGCAGGCTTACCTGGTCGGCCTGAGCCACCAGTTCCTGCCCCTGCAGCTGCGCGATACCCGCATCATCGACCCGGTAGGCGCCCCAGTAGAGTTCCCCCATCCGGGCATCAAACGCTGGCAGCAGCCTGCGTTCACCACACTCACGAAACGCCCGCTGCGCCAGCGCGGCCAGGGTCGAGACTGGCACTACCGGCAGCTCGGCGGCAAAAGCCACCCCCTGCACCACCCCGGTGGCAATGCGCACCCCGGTGAAAGAGCCGGGACCACGGCCAAAGGCCAACGCATCGAGCTGGTTCGGGTGCAGACCGGCCTCGGCCAGCAACTCGTCCATCATGGTGAGGATCAGTTCGCTGTGGCCGCGGGGTTTTACCTGAAAACGGCTGGTGAGTTCACCCTCCAGATAGAGGGCGGCGGAACAGGCTTCGGCGGCTGTCTCAAGGGCAAGCAGTTTCATCGGCGATCAGTTAGGTTACATTATAGAGGCGGCAGTATAACCGAGCCAATCACCGGCTTGACGCCTATCAGAGCAGGAACTAGTTTCTCAACATGGCTCCAGCAGCTGGAACGGGAGGAAGACACTGATGGCATCCGAGATCCGCCTCAAGTTTCTCAACGACAATCCAGTCGGCCATGATCAGGTAAAAGATTCTGCTTCACGGGACGACCGGCTCGATTTTGCATCCTTCATCAACCCCCTCGCCCATCGCATCCTCGCCTCCGACCAGCACAACACGCCGCTGACCATCGGCATCTTCGCCCAGTGGGGCATGGGCAAGAGCAGCATCATGCACATGTTGCAGCAACGCCTGAAGGATGAGTGCCATACGGTCTGGTTCGACCCCTGGAAATACCATAGCCGGGAGGAGGTGTGGAAGGGCCTGGCGCTGGAGCTGGTGCACAAGATCACCAGGCACGACTCGGCGAAAAAACAATTCCAGCGCCGTCTGCCTGCCATCAAACTCAGTCTCGCCAAACTTTTGTGGGACAGGCTGTTAGGCAAGCCCGGAGCAACCTTGGTTCACGCCGCACAACAGGAGCCCTGGTCGCCGGATTTTTTGCACCAGTTCGAGGAGAACATTGGCCAGTTGATCAGCGAGGTTACCCGCGCCGAGGATTCAGGGGCGTCCAAAAAGCCCAGAAAGCGGCTGGTGGTGCTATTTATCGATGACCTGGACCGCTGCCTGCCCGATGCCGCAGCGACGGTGCTGGAGGCGCTGAAACTGGTGCTCAACCAGCCCAACATGATCGTGGTGATGGGGATTGCTGAACAGGAGCTGTCGCGCGCAGTCTACGCCCTCTATTCGAAGCTGCTCAATACCGACCGGGAGAAGCTCGACCCAGAGTGGGGCAAGCGTTACATCGAGAAACTGATCCAGATCCCCTTCCCTGTCCCTCAGGTCACCAGCGCTAGCTTTCTCAGATATGTTCGCCACTGCCTGGGGGAGAGCGCGGTGGATCAGTTACTAGAGCGACCGGAGGTCTGGGCGCAGATCATCCGCGATGCCAGCGGCGCCAACTTCCGCGATGTCAAACGCCTGATCAACCAGTTCATCTCAGAGTGGGACAAGGGGCAGGCCAACACCAACCTGAATGGCAGCAGCCAACTCGAACCGGGCCGAGTGGCACTGATGATCGTGCTGAACCGACGCTTCAGCAGATTCATCGACCATTGCCGCGCTGATCCCGGCCTGTTTGTGCGCTATCAGAGCCATTTTCTCAAACTGGCCAGCGGCGAGGTCGCCCTTGATGAAGAGGAGAGTCAGACGCTGACAGAGGCCTTTGGGGAGCAGGAAGATGACCCCTTTCATCGCAGCGAGGCGTTGGCCGAGCTGTTCGCCACCTGCTTCTATGCCGAGCCGTCAGAGCAACCGCTGGTCAGCAGCTTTGAGAGTATCGAGGAGGCCAGGAGCTACTTCGAATTCGGTCTGCCCCCTGAGCCCGTCAGCCAAACCACATCGACCAGTGAAGCAGAAACTACCGCTGAACCACCACCAACCAAACCGGCTGATCATGTCAGTGACAGGGTGCTCAAGGCGCTGGAGCAGACCCATCAACTGCTAGGCCAGAATCAGCTCGATGAGGCTGAGGCCGTGGCAGCAAAGGCCCTGAAGATCACGAAAAGCAGAGAGGAACCGCTTGGCAGCGGCAAACTACAACTGTTGCGTGCCGAGATTCGTCTCAAGCAACGGAATCTGCGCTGGGCGCGCCAGTATGTGGCGGAGGCGCTGGCGGCAGGCATCGACCATCAGGACCGGGACCTGGAACTGGCGGCGCTCAGCCTCAAGGGACAGATCGAACTCGCCGCCGGACATCCTGCCGAGGCCCAGGAACCGGCCGCCCAGGCCCTCTCCCTGGCGCGGGCCATTGGCGACAGCCGCGCCGAGCTAGAGGCCTTGGAGACACTCGCCACCATCAACCAGCAACGAGGCGAACTCGATGAGGCAAAAAACTATATCCATCAAGCTCTGGAGATCGCCGAGTCTAACCGTTTCCGTAAAGCAGAATTACGATTGCGGCTCGTCGAAGCAAAAACTGAACGACTGCGCGGTGATCTTGGAGCAGCCTATCCGATCTACCAAGAAGTTCAGAAACTAGCCGATTCGCTCAATATTCCTAACGCTGAGTTTGATGCCTTGCTACAACTGGCAGAGCTGGAACAGGAGCGGGGCAATCGTGCGTCAGCAGAATCGCAGCTCCAGCGGGCGGCAGAGATCGCCACAAAGATAGACGACCCGTTGCTGTACGCCCAAAGCCAGATCGCCTTAGGCGAAGTGATGGAGGAAATGGAGATGATCGAGGCGGCTGCACAATGCTACAGGGAGGCAATGGACGCGACTCAGGTCGCCACAAAAGGATTAGATAACCCAGCCGCCCAGGCGCTACAGGGAGATCTGAAAAAACGCCTGAAGCGCATCGACTACCTAAAGGAACAGCTACCGGAATAGGCCTGAAGCCGCACTACTGGACCTCCACCGCCAACATATCCGAGTAGGCGCTGGTGTAGCCGTCGATGTCATCGACGGTGACCGCAAAGTAGTGCGTGCCGACCGCCACATCCCGCAGTATGAACTGCCTGCTGCTGCCATCGCTCTGCTCCCCCACCGGCAGCATCGCATCGTAGTCGGGAGTGGCGGCATGGTAGACCTTGAAGCCTGTTACCGGCAGTTGAGTGGTGGGGGTAAGATCCCAGGAGACTCGCAGATCGACACGGCCGCTCGGGCCAGCGTCGACCCTGGTGAGCGGGAGCGTGGCGCCACCCCCATCGCCACTGTCAGTGGATTGGGTGGTGGTAGTGGATGAATCACCTCCGCCACAGCCTGCTAGCAGAGTCATTACCAGCAGCAGATAGATCATGATAAGTGATCGCATGGCCCGTTCCTGCAATCGAAATGAGAACTGATTATATCCCTCTGCCGCGGTCAATTTCAGGTCATAATCGGTCCATTTTTCCCAATCTATCAACCCGTGATCTGTTCATGTTCATCCACATCGAGATCCACGCTCCGATTTGTACCCTTACGACGACGCTGGCGGCGCTCCTCCAGCCCGGTCAGCAGATCCCACAATACCGGCACGATAAACAGGGTCAGGGCGGTGGCGGTGGCCAGGCCGGTGACGAAGGTGGAAGCCATACTGCCCCACACCAGCGAGTAGCTGGGGATGCCCAGCGCCATCGGCAGCAGGCCAAGGGTAGTGGTGAGGGTGGTGAGGACAATCGGCCGCAGCCGCACATGCACCCCCTCGATGATCGCCTGACGCCGCGCCATACCCGACCGGTAGCGACGATTGATGAAGTCGATCAGCACCAGCGCGTCATTGACCACCACCCCGGCCACGCCGATCACCGCGATGAAGCTGTTAACGGTGAACAACGACTGGCTGACCAGCTTGCCGAAGACCACGCCGATCAGGGCGAAGATAATCGCCGAGAGGATAATCATCGGCTGTAGGTAGGATTGGAACTGGGTCGCTAAGATCACATACATCACCAGTACCGCGATGATGAAGGCGTAGGCCAGCGACTCAAAAGAACGCTGAGTGTCCTCATGCTCACCGCCGAAGATTACCGTAGCGCCCGGATAGCGATCACGCAGGGTCTCGTAGTGGGCGCGCACCGCGCTGACGATCGCCGGCGTCGAAGTCGGCGCGCCCTCTTTGATATTCGCCTTTAGGCTGATCGCCCGCTGCCCCTGGTAGCGCTTGATCTCGCCCGGCTCCGAGTAGCTATGCAGCCGCACCAAATCGGCCAGATGGACCGGCCGGTCGGCATCTTCCACCACCGGCAGGTAGAGTGCATGCTCCGGCTCCGTCAGCTGTGCTTGATCCACATAGAGTTTGAGGTCGATCTCCTCATCCAAATGGCGGTACTTGCCGATATAGCGGCCGTCGAGCACGCTGGCGGCGAGCCGCGCCACCCGGGCGTTATCGAGACCATACTCCGCCACCCGATCCTGCAGCACCTCGAGCCGGATCACCCGGCGCGGGCGTCCCTGGTCATCCGCCAGATCGAGCAGATGCGGGCCGATATCAGGATCGGCGCGCATGAAGGAGAGGAGTTCGGCGGCGAGCGCGGCAACCGTCTCGGTCTTCGAGCCGACGATACGCACATTGATGTCCTTGCCAGTGGGCGGGCCATCCTTCTGCGGGTGGATGTGCAGCTGGTAGCCTTCGGTCTCGAAGCGCGGCTTGAGCCGCTCACGCATTCGCTCCAGGTGTGCTAGCGGATCCTCGAAGGCCTGCTCCCCCACCGAGGGCATGGTGACCATCACTGAGCCGTGGTTGTTACCGAACACCGGCTCGTAGTCCTCATTGAAGTAGTAGCCAGCAAATCCGGCAGCGGAGCGGGCGTAGCCGGGGCCATCCTCCATCACTGCCTCTGCGATCGTCCGCACCTTGCGGTCGATGGTCTCGATCGGGGTGTTGCTCGGCCCCACCACATCCACATAGTAGAGCTTGTAGTCGTCGGGGAAGAACTGGATGCGGATCAGTGGCGCCTTGCCGCTGACTGAGAGGCCCAGGATCACCACCGCCGCACCGAAAGCGATCACCACCAGCAACACGCTGGTGAGGCGGAAACGCAGGGTGAACCGCAGCACCCGGTCGGTGAAGCTGCGCAGCAGCCGCAGCAGGAGATTGTCGCGCTCCACCGCTTTGATCCTGCTGCCGCCACGGGGGCCAAAATCGAGGTAGTGGATCGGCAGGATCAGCAGGCACTCCACCAGCGAAGCGAGGATGGCAAAGGTCACCGCCTTCGGCACCAGGGCGAAGAACTGGCCGGTGGTGCCCGACATGATCAGCATCGGCAGGAACGCGGCGACGGTGGTCATGGTGGCGGAGATCACCGGCAGCGCCACCTCAGCGGTGCCACTAACGATCGCCTGTTGCAGCGGCTCCCCCTCCTGCACGTGACGGTAGATGTTCTCGGTCACCACGATCGCATCGTCGACGATGATGCCTGTCACCAGCACGAACGAGAACAGGGTGATCTCGTTGAAGCTATTGCCGGTGAGGTACATGATCAGCATCGTGATCATAAAAGAGAAGGGGATGCCGATGGTCACCAGCCCGGCATTGCGGATGCCCATGAAGTACCAAATGATCAGCGACACCAGGACTATACCCACCAACATGTTCATGCCGAGGGTGTTGAGGCCATCCTCGATATAGACGGTGGAGTCCTGGGTTAGCACCAGCTCCACCCCCTGGGCTGCCAGCAGTGGCCTGAACTCCTCCAGCAGCGCCACCACCGCATCACGGATGCGCATCGCGTTGCCCGCATCGGACTTGATCACCTGCAACCCCAGCGAGGGCCGGCCGTTGACCGAGGAGATCACCACCGGATCGCGATAGCCCATGCCGGCGTGACTGATCAGATCCGCCACCCGCACCAGGCTGGCATCGGCATCCTTGCGTACCACGGTCTGCAGCACCTGCTCACGGCTGACGAAACGCTCATCCACCTTGACCAGGAACTCACCACTGCTGGCGGTGAACCTGCCCGCCGGGATCGACAGGTTGGCGCTGCTCAGGGCAGCAGCAACCCGTTCGTAGCTGACCCCCAGCGCTCGCAGTTTGGCGGGATCGAGGGAGACGTGGAACTCCTGCACATCCTCCCCACTCAGCTTCACCTCCTGCACGTTGGGAATCTGCTTGAGGCGGCTCTTCAGCTCCTCCGCCATCAGCGCCAGCGCCCGGTTGCTATGCTCCCCCACCAGGTTGACGGCAATCACCGGCAGCCAGTCCTGCACCGTCACATACAGCATGTGCGGCGGATCGACCCCCTCTGGCAGCTCGTTGATGATATTGAGCACCTCGAAGCGCACCTCGTCGTAGAGCGCCTCGTAGTCCGAATCGTCGACAAACTTGAGACGCACATTGGAGCGACCGCTAAAGGAAGTGGCGTTGACCCACTCCACATCATCCACCGTCTCCAGCGCATCCTCGATCTTGCGCGTCACCAGGGTCTCTACCTCCACCGCCGAGGCACCGGGGTAGATGGTGTTGATGATCACCTCACCAAAGCCGAAGTTGGGGTAGCGTTCTGCGGGCATGGCGAAGATGGAGATGAAGCCCACTACCATCAACACCACGAACATCAGGTTGTAGAAGACCCGCTGTTTGAGGGAGAAACGTATCACCGGCTCCATCGCGCTCACTCCGCCGGGAGCCGGAAGCGGTCGCCGGGTTTTACCTCAGGGGAGACGACCCGCACCCAGTCGCCCTCAATACCGCTGGCGCTGCCAAGATAGACCACCTTCAGCTGCTCGCCGTCGACGCGGGTCAGCCAGTGCTGCTCATAACGCTCGCTGAGAGCGGCGCGGGGCAGTAGCACGGCCCCGGAAGATGCTGGCAACTCAAGCCGGAGTTCGGCACGGATACCGCCGCGGGGCTGTTGCATGGGCTGTTCGATCGCCAGCTCTACCTGGATCTTGCGTGACACGGGGTCGAAGGCAGGAGAGACATGTTCGATCTGCGCCGTTACCTCCCCTCCCCGATCTGGCAGGCGCAGTTTCAGATCGCCAGCCTGTCGCTCAAGTACGGTGAACTCCGCATTGTTAAGGGCAAACGGTACGATCAGGCGTGAGTAGTCCCCCAGGGTCACCACTGGCGTTCCGATATTCAGCCACTGCCCCGGCTCCACATGGCGTTCAATCACTCGCCAGCCTGCAGGCCCCGCCACGCAGTGACGCTGCCGGCGCTCGCGCAGGATCTGGGCCTGCACCTGACTGGCAACCAGCTGGGCACGGCTGCTCTGCAGGGCGCGTTCTGACTCATCCAGCTGGCTCTGGGATGAGCTCTTCTGCTGCAGTAGCCGGCTGAAGCGCTTCACTTGCTTGCTGTAGTGGGTGATATCCACCTGCAGACGCTGCTGCTCCGCCTGATTGGCGCGAATCTCCAGGTCGATGAAGGTTGTGTCGAGACAGGCGAGCGACTTGCCCTTCTCAAGCCTGTCGCCCACATCCGCTGTCACCTGCTCGACCCGGCCGGCAACCTCGGCAGAGACAACCAGCAGCGCCGCCTCACGGGTGAAGCCGGTGAGGGTCTCCTGCTGGGTGGCCACACGGGCCGCAACGCTCTGCAGCTGGGCTGCCAGTGCTGGCAGCGGCAACAATAGCATCAGCAGAGGTAGAGTGAGGATCTTGTTCACGTCAAACTCCTTTTTCGCCAACAGGTCGCATGACATCAGAAGATGAGGCTATGACACCGGCTTGAAAACCATCCAGTAGAGGGTCATCAGCGGCAGCAGGGTCGCCAGGGTACCGAACATGATTCACATCCAGCCGAGCTGCCAGTAGTGCTCGGGGATCGGCTGATCCCGCCGAAATACCTTCGCCATTCTGGCCTGTTTGGTCTGCACCGGCAGTAACACCCAGCAGGTGGATTGCCTTCAGCAGTAGGTAGCTGTCCATTGCCTCCCCCACCTATGCAGTCAGCATGCTGAGGAGCCCCATGACAGAATGGAGCATGACGGTTAGTGTAGCGACTCCCGCGAACAGGGGCGATCCAGCAAAAAATCTGACCAATAGTATCGATTTCATTGTTATCTTCCCTTGTAGCGGTGGCTGCCTGCTTGGCAGCACCAATCAATACAGCTGTTGGTGTGAATCTGGGAATGCAATCCTACACCACAAGTTGACAGTGTCAACATTGCGTAGATTAACCACTAACTCACTGTAATCAGACGGAACAGCGATTGAACTACCATCACGGTGATCTGAAAAACACCTTAATCAAGGCGGCAATCAGTCTGATTGCCGAGAAGGGGCCTAACGCCATCAGCCTGAGAGCGGTGGCCAAGCGGGCCGGGGTCAGCCACTCTGCCCCCTATCGTCACTTCAAAGACAAAGGCGCATTGCTCATGGCGATCGCCGAATCCGGCTTCAATGCGCTGGCGACACGCACCCGGGAGGCATCCCAGGCTTTCCCCGATGACCCCACCAGGCAGCTTCAGGCGGCAAGCATCGCCTATGTTGAGCTGGCCGTAGAAAACCCCGAGATCACCCAGCTGATGTTTGGCGGATTCATCACGCCTGATGAGTGTTCCGGCACACTGGCCGAGGCCTCGGAAAGGGCATTCAACAGTCTCTTATCCCTGATCGAGAGCGGCAAGGCTGCAGCCGTCTTCCGTGACGAGCCTACCGAAGAGTTGGCGCTTGCCGCCTGGTCCATGATGCATGGCCTCGCGATGCTCATCATTGGCGGACAGCTGCAAACCCGGGAGGGTGATCAGTGTGGGCCGCAACAGATCAGCAGATCGATTGGCAGATTTTTGATGGAGGGGATTCTGGGCAAAAACATCTCTTTTTCCGATCCCGGACATGAATGAACCTGTGCGCAACCGCATCATCGCCAAACTCGACTGCTGACACAGTCTCACGTTGCAGTCTGCTGTCCATGATCATTCAGAGGCTGCCGAACGCGGGGAGTGTGAAGCAGGCCGAAGACTGTCGGGATAATTGACACCTATAATCCTGGCACTATCTGGCAACTAACGGAACGATTCACCCGCGGATTGCCGCCTCAACAGCCGTACCCGGCCCAGCCGGACACCCGACACGTCTCCTGCGTCCTGTCATGACACCCGGAACGCAGAGTTGGTCACAAACCCAAGCCGCAGGGCTTTATAAACGGCAGCACAGGACGACATACGACATGACGTTGGGAACTAACGCTAAAGTGAGCGATATGAACAGCTTAAGCAAGATCAAACTGGCAGCAATGCTGTGTGTTTTTCTACCAGTCCAGCACGCCCTGGCCTACAATCCACCGATCGGCATTCCAGAGCCGCCATTTGGCATCGATGAATCTGTCGAGATGTACAGCGGGGCCTCCGGCTATGGCAACGATAGCACTGCCCCCTACACCCACTATGTGGACAACACTGACCCGAACTGCAGCGAAAACAACTGGCCTGGCACCAAGAACGCCCCCATCTGTGACCTATTCAAAAGCAGCTCCATCTCTCTACCCGCCGGCTCGGTGGTGGAGATCCATGGCGGCCCCTACTACATCGGTCGGGACAAATACATCACAGCATCGGGCACTGCCAGCCAACCGGTCTTCATCCGCGGCACCGATCCTGACAATATGCCCCGCTTTGAGGATCCCGGCGAGAGCGTTATCGAGCTTGGCGGCTCGTTCTTGATCGTCGAGAACCTCCACTTCCACACCGGCATCAACATTAAGATGGCCTCGGGCTCCGAGAGCATCGTGCTCCGCCACAGTGAAGTCAGCAGCGACCCCGACTACTGGGGCAACCATGGCTCCGCCGTCTCGATGGGGAGCTCGAATAACAATGTGGTCTACCACAACCACATTCATGACAACCACCGGGGCAGCCCAAGCAATCCGATCGACATGCATGGCGTCAATCTGAGCAGCGGTGCCACCAATATGTGGATTCTGGAGAACCACATCCACCACAACAGCGGCGACTCATTCCAAGGCTGCCACCGCTGTCTACCTGCACCGCGGTTTGTCTATGTAGGCAAGAACGTGATGCATGAGGACCGCGAAAATGGCGTCGACCTGAAAACCATCCATGACGCTATCATCTCCCAAAACACTATCTACGGATATGAGAGGTCTGATACATCCATCGGCGACGCCGTCATCTTCGGCAGTAACGGCATCGATCTCGCTGGAGGCTATGGGCCTATCCGTGCATGGCTGCTTTTCAACGACATCTCACAGGCAGGTGGACGTGGATTGCGAATCGAGGGGGTCAAGGATGGCTATGTCATCGGTAATATAATCCGCAATGTTCGGAGAGGCATCCAATTCGATATCGGCGGCGACTCCACCAATGTCAAAGTGGTGAATAACACCATCGTCAACACAGAGGATGGCATTCATCACTCCTGGCAGTGCGGAGCGGACTCTTTCAGTATCGAGAACAATCTGATCCTGGACGCATCTCTACACAACATCATCGTAGATAGCTGCATCTCGGAACAGATAGATCTGCGCAACAACCTGCTGTGGAACAGCGCCACGGCCGGTGCTTCGGTCGATATCGGCGGGACCTCCCGCTCCGGTTCGGATGTCGATCTGCTGTCAGATTCTAGCCTGGTATCAAAGCTGGCTAGCAGCAGCAACAATCTGGTGAAAGCCCCTGTATTTGCCAGAGACAGCTACGAGCAGGTCTCCAACTCCCCTGGTGTTGATGCCGGCATTCTCAGCAAAGCGTATCAGGAATTCGAAGACCTCTACGGCATCGACATCCGCTACGATCTAAAGGGCAACCGGCGGCCAAAAGGGGCAGCCTGGGAGATCGGCGCCATCGAGACCTACGCCCCAGATCCACCAACCAATCTGCGCATCGAAAAAGTGGAGTAGCCGCAGGCCCACTCCGCACTGCAGATAACGATATAAGAGCGCCCCTGAACAGGGGCGTTTCTCGTCAAACGCTGCCAGCTGCAACTATGGCTGCCTGTTTGCTCCCCCCGAGCCCATAAAAAAACCTGCGACGATAATCGTCGCAGGCCTTCTAATTCAGAGATTCCCAGACCAACAAGCGATACCGAATCCCGAACCACTTAGCTACTGACTGGCCTTTCCGGCCAGGCTCAGAACTCTCCGGACGCCCCGCGCTTCATGATATCGAGGATGTACTCCTTGACCTGAATCGCCTCCTCTTTCAATGCAGGAGGCAGCGGTTTACCACCGTAGATCATCAAATCCATATTGAGCGCAATCAGCCAGAGCTTTCCCTGATCGTCTTCTATCAGGGTGATTCTACAGGGCAGATAGGCCGAGTAGGCATCCGAATAGTCGAGCATTCTGGCTGCAGTCAGTGAGTTACAGAAGAGGAAGATCTTTACATAGCGATACTTCTTGCCGCTCTTCGCCTCGATATCCTTGGAGAGCGGCAGCTCACCCACATGTGACATATTGTATTCGTTTGCAACGAACTTCATGGTCTCCTCAACCTCATCAGCCGAGAGCCCTTCCTCGACGGGGAGCTTCCAGATCGTCGCCTCTGCTGCGTTTTTCGTTTCAAGCAGCTGCCGCACCATATCCCCATAGGCATCAATCGCTCCCGGGTCGAACTCTGAGGCCACATTCTTATATTTCATATAAAGCCCACCGCCGGCAACAATGGCAACCAAGCCAATCAATGCCAACAAATTTTTTATAATCCCCATACCTCTCTCCTCTTTGGCAAACAGAGACGCTTCTGCGAACGCCTGATTATCATGCTGCGATTGGTTATTGATAAACGGCTGATGCCTATGCCCGCAGATGCTGCGGATAGAGGGCTGCTGTAAGTGAATTGAACTCCCGCGATGCTTTGCCGCGCGGATCGAGCTCGAACACCGCCAGCCCTTCACTGAAGGAGCGCCGAAAGACTGTGCGTTGGCAGAGGCGCTGCTTTACGAAATCGATACCAGGCAGGGAGATCAGAGCAACGGCCGCCTCATCCGACTCACGGATCGCCCGGTGGGTGTCCGCACGATTAATAAATGCCACTAACTCAGGCATCTCCCGGTCACCCAGCGCCTCCTCAACGAAGCGGATAAAACGCTGTGTTGACCAGACATCGGCCTGCGAAGGGGGAACCGGAATCACCACCCGGTCGGCCATCTTCAACGCCTTTTTCAAGGATTCGATATCGGCAGTACCCACATCGATGAGCATCTCACCCTGTTCATCCGCCAGCGCTGCATCCAGGCCATCCGAATCGAGCACCTTGATGCGCGGATCGTAGCCCTCCTCGGTACGCACTTCGACCACGTCAGTCAAAGTCGCCTGTGGATCGCAATCCACCAACACCACATCGGTATCAGCCATTGCCAACCAGACAGCGAGATTAAAGGTCAGGGTACTCTTTCCTGAACCACCCTTCAGACTACCGACTACCGTGATCATAGGTTCGTCTCTCGTTGCAATATGACATCCCGCCAAGCAGCTAAAGGCCGAGGCATTGGATCATCATCCGTTTCATCGTGACGGCCAGTCCGGCAGGCTTGACAACATCGGCCATTCGTCTCGACTGGGGGAGAGCTCCTGAAGCTGAGCGTGCCGATAGTTCTCTTCGTTCCTGTTGCGAAAACCGCCTCGCCAACCACTCACAGCAACCGGCACCTGGCGCGTCATCCCGACAGGCCGAAAACGATAGTCCCGCTGCATCGCTGGCGTGCTCTCATTACGGGGCACGAACTTCCAGTTATTAGCTGGTTGCACTGCAGGATTGTAGGCGGCAGATCTCCTATCCTGAACCGCCGGCGCGACTGGATTGGATCTTGAATAAGCACCGGCAGAATAGCTCTGTCGATAGCCACTGGCGCTGTTTTGCGGCGCAACTGGTTGCGTCATAGGGCGAAATACATAGCGTGCAGGTGCTGAATAGCCATAGATATAGCGCCCGCTCGCAGCCGGCCCTGCTCCAGCCCACTCACGGCCAGGTCGCTGCCACCCTTGCTGAACTCTCGCCTGGTTGAACCTGGAATAATCTGGCACCTGGGCTGCTTGGTAGTAATCAGGGGATGGCCGAAAGGTCGGCATCTGAACCTGCTGCGACACAGCAAACTGCGGGTAGTACCCCGTAGATCGCGGTGCAACCATGCCCCAGTTGCGCACCGGCTGCGGCCCAGACTGCCGGCGCATCGGCCGGAAACGATAGTTGGCATACTCATGTGCCATCCAGGCAGGAGGCGCTGATTGTCTTGACGCATTCCAGTAGGGCGGATAGATGTGTCCAGTGTAACCCTGGTACCGATCCGCCACCGCTGGCCTCGAATGCCGCCATCCATACGCCTGATGAGGCTGAGCAGGAAAAGAGTATCGAATCCGTGGCGCCGGCTCCCGGTAGTCGGCGGGCTGAACATAACTTCTACCATAGCGATCGCCAGCGGATGAATAGGGGCGAAAACGCTCCCTCCATAGCGGTGGCAGCTGTTCAAGAAAACGTGTCGGGGTTACGCCTTGCCATTGAAACGGATAGCTAACCCGTGGCTGCGGCAGAGGATAATCAGGGCTCCGCTGACGCTCCGGATAGAACGACGCACGATAATCGTAGGGCGAGTAGAAGCCACCGTTTGGCACATAGGCCTCCGCGTCAATCAGCGGCAAAGACATGAGGAAAAATGAGCCGAGAGAGAACAGCTTAAGTCTATCCGTCTTCATCAAACTACCTATTTTTGCTGGGAACAAGGCCCAACATGGGAAGAGGAAGCGCCAGACAGGGCAGGCATTGCCGGCCAGCCTGATCAAGCAGGCGCGCCATTACTAGCCGCACAGTTTAACGGTAATCAAGCCGATAAAAAACCACCGGGGAAGCTGTCACTCCGCCTTCAAGGCCCTATTTATCAGCCCCCTAGCGGGGGAACTCCACCTGATTGAACCCCTCAGGCACAACAAAAAGAGCGGGCGACTGTTCACCAAGCTCGATCTGTTTCAGCTCGCGCACCCTACCCCCCGGAAAAATCTCTTTAATGGCAAGACAAAGCACCGGATCATACCATTGGGTGGTCCGAACAACCTCTTGCTCGGGGCGGTTCACACTCACCTGCCACTTTTCCACACTCCGGCCTGCGAGGGTCTCTCTGCCCAGCAGGCGCATCTCAGCCTGCTGCCCGCCTTCTGAGAGGGTACGCAGCGGAAAGCCTCGCTGTTTATCGAGCCACTGGGTCACCTTCTGAGCACCCTCCCCACTGCCGAGGGTGATCTGCCATTTGCTCGCTGGCCGTCCATTGAGCTGCTCTTCACCCAGCCTTTCACAGAGTGCGCCCTCTACCTCTTCACAGGGATTTCGCTCACCGCGTCCAGACTTTACATCGACGTTCGGGCGCCCCTGCTGGAGCAGATAGGTGTGCTGCTCAAGATTTAGCAGCAGATTGCTCCCCGATTCACTATCAGCAATCAACGCAATCGTGTCCCCACCCTGCCTGAGCTCTGTACGCATGTGTCGCTTGCCCACGAACACCCTACCGCTGACGGTTTCGCCGCCCGGATTAAGCTGGACCATTTCCGCTGAAAACTCGATGCAGGCGAAGCCCGCCTGAAGAGCGCCGCTGAACAACAACGCCAGCCACACCAGAGCAGCATACAAGCCTTTACCCTTATTCATTGTTCTCCCATGTTCCAGAGATCATCGCATAACCAACAGGATTGATATGAAACCCATCAGCGGCGGCTCGCAGACATCGATTCAGTTCGAACGGGACCGGATAGCGCAACCACCCTCCCTACTTTGTGAGGGCCCTGCTGTTGCGAAATCGACTATCGGGTCGAAACCTGGGCAAAACCGCTGGCTGATCGGGGTCTTTCCAATTGAAGGGGGCAGGTTTATTACGCTTTTCAGGCAGCGGATCACCACGAAAGCGGTAGCGCTGGGGGGGATTGTGAAGCGCGGCTGCGCGATCTTGTGGTTGCGGCCTGCCCTGGGCATCTATGCGCTTCCTCTCCGTCGACGAAATCGGACGAAACTGATAGCTGCCGACCTGAGCTGGAACCTGCGTAAAGCGCTCGACTGGACGATAGGTGCCTCGCGGCAGGCCCAATGCAGCAGAGCCATCGCTGAGCGAGCCCTTTGCCGTCTCAGATCGCCTCTTGTCTCTGGTCTCACCCGGACTCGGGCGCCACGGCAAAGCGGCAGGCTCTTCCACAACCTGTGGCCGCTGCTCAGAGGGATCATTCAGTGGGCGAAAGCGATAGCCCTGATAGGGATCTCCTGCAATAACAGTGGCTTGACCGAACAGGCAGATCACAGCCAACACCAAGCTAAGCAGATGATGATTCAGAAGAGCTTTCAAAGCGACGCCATCACCATCAGACTCAGCCCTTCAAACGAATGCCCCGACGCCCGCCCTTTTTCTTAGCCGGAGCGGAACCGCTCCGGCTCGGGGCGTCTCCCGCCTCCAGAGCCACGGCTGAATTAACGCCAACAGCGGACTTGGTCACGGCCTCGACCGCTTTCGGTTTTACCACTTTCTTTTTCAGAGTCGATGGCCGTTTTTTGGCCTTCGGCTGCGCTTTCGCCGGGACTTTGGGCGTCGGTTCACTCTGTGCCGCTTCTGCCGCCGGTTCCCCGCTTGCGGTCATATCTGGCTGCACGGCTTCCGCAACTAGCTCAGGCGCTTCGCTAGCGACACCTTCCTGCCTCGTCGCCCCAGAAACCTTGTCAACGGCATCAGCCTGCGCGGCTATCTTTGCCGGTTCCGCTTCCACCCGGGCCGGAGCATCTGCTGCTGTTGGCGTGGAGGCTGACGCAGGGGCGACCTCTGCTAAGCCAGCGACAACCCGATCTGCACCGCCAGCCCCACCGCTTCCAGAGGAGGGCGGGGGCGACGCATTGTCGGCTGCTGGCGCGCCTTTTTCTCTGGATGGCTTTTTCCTGAATAGCTGCATCAATAGCAGAACGATGCCGCGAACAAAATAGAACAGCATAGTCACGATGGTGATCAGCTTGCCCCACACCCCAATCCAGAGCGGTGGCGAATCGGCCACCAGCTTTGGCTGCGCCGAACTCATCGCTGCTGCCGTACCGCCCGGCATCAGCTCTTCATAGCTCTTCATGGTCACCCCGGCGGGACAGGTTGCCGCGGCAACCTCCACCAGATCCTTGCTCGCCTTGATGCAGCCCAGAGGGATCACGATCAGGGTCAGCACCGTGGAGACCAGCACACCTGAGGCCAGCGAGATTGCCATACCCTGGAAGATCGGATCGAAAAAGATCACCGAGGAACCCGCCACCAGCGCAAAGGCAGTGATCAGGATAGGCCGGGTGCGAGTCTTGCAGGACTGGATCACCGCCTCCACCACCGGCTCACCCTGCTGGATCTGATGGATCGAGAAGTCGACCAGCAGGATCGAGTTACGCACGATAATGCCCGCCAGGGCGATCCAGCCGATCATTGAGGTGGCGGTAAACTCGCCGCCCGCACCAAAGTGGAAGAACACGAAGTGGGCAGGAATGATGCCCAGCAGGGTCAGCGGGATTGGCGCCATGATCAACGCCGGGATGCGGAAGTTACCAAACTCCCAGACCACCAGCACATAGATCAGCACCAGCGCCACCATGAACGCTGCGCCCATGTCGCGGAAGGTCTCGTAGGTCACTGTCCACTCGCCGGCCCACTCGATGGCGGAGGTGGTGTCATCCTTCGGCGGCCCCAGCCAGAAGCTCTCGAGCGCCACCCCGTCGGGGCTGATGTAGCTATCTTCTTTCAGCAGATCCTGCACCTGGAACATACCGTAGACCGGCGCCGCCAACTTGCCACCGACCTCTGCCACCACGTACTCCACGTCGCGCAGATCCTTATGATAGATAATCGGTTCTTCAGTGACCTGCACAAACTGTCCCAACTCCCGTAACGGCACAGTGATGCCGCTGTCGGAGTGAACCGGCAGATCGCCCAGACGGGTCACCTCGGAACGCTCTGCCAGAGGCACCTGGATCACGATATTGATCGGCTCATGCCCGGCGCGCTGTTTAACGTCACCCACCGGCGCACCGCCCAGCGCCATCGCCAGGTTGCGATTGATCGTCTCCACCGAAATACCGCGCCGCACCGCCTTCTCAGTATCCACCTCGAAACGCCAGTATTTGTAGGGATCGCGCATATAGTTATCGACATCCCTGAGACTTTCTGTGCGGCTAAAGATCTCGGTCAACTCACTCGCCACCTGGTGGCGCACCGCCTGATTTGGGCCGTGGACTTCTGCAACCACCGACTGCAGCACCGGCGGACCTGGCGGCATCTCCACCACCGAGAATTTGACACCCGCCGGGATCCTCTTCTGCCGCTTCAGCTTCTCGGTCATATCGGTCAGCAGGCGCCGTGTATACACTGCAATATCGTGGCTACTCTCAGCACGCTTGCCCTTATGCGTCAGCTGCACCTGAACCTCGGCCTGCCAAGGATCCTGTCGCAGGTAGTAGTGACGCACCATGCCGTTAAAATCGAACGGGCGCGCAGTCCCCGCATAGACCTGCACCGCCATCACCTCGGGATGGACCCGGATCGCTTCCGCCATGCGGTGCGCCAGGTTCGCGGTAACCGGCAGCGCGGTGCCTTCCGGCATGTCGAGCACCACCGCAAACTCGGGCTTGTTGTCTAACGGCAGCATCTTCACCGCCACCCAGTTGAAGTAGAAGAACGAACAGGCGAACAGGAACGTCCCCCACATCACTAGCCGAAACAAGCGCGCTTTGCTCGGAGTCTCGATCATCGGCACTAGGACGCGACGAAACATCCTTTCCAACCTCTCCGCCTCCTTGTGCTCGCGCTCGCCGGCAGTCTTCAGGTAGCGCATCGAGGGGCGCAGCCAGTGGGACATGGTGAGATAGGGAGTGAAGACAAAGGCAGCAAATACCGAGATCAGCATCGCCGACGAACCCAGCGCCGGAATCGGCTCCATATAGGGCCCCATCATGCCGGAGACAAACCCCATTGGCAGCAGCGCCGCGATAACGGTAAAGGTGGCCAGGATGGTTGGGTTACCCACCTCACGCACCGCATCCACTGCGGTGGCCACATCGGTCTTGCCCTCCTCCAGCCAGCGCCGGTAGATATTCTCCACCACCACGATCGCATCATCCACCAGGATGCCAATGGAGAAGATCAGGGCAAACAGACTCACCCGATCGATGGTATAGCCCATCAGCCAGGCGCTGAAGATGGTCATCAGCAGCACCACCGGGATAACCAGCACCACCACTATAGCGGGACGGAAGGCACGAAACGCCGCCAGCACCAGCAGGAAGACGAAGCCAGTGGCCACAAACAGCTTGAAGATCAGATCGCTGACCTTGTCGTCGGCGGTCTTACCATAATCCCGGGTAATGCTGACCGCGACGTTGTTGGGGATCAGGGTGCCCTTGAGTTTGTTGACCCGGGAGATGATCGAACTGGCCACGGTGACGCCGTTGGAGCCCTCTTTTTTGGCTATCGCGATAGTCACTGCAGGGACGCCATCGGCCCGGATATCGAGATTGCTGGCCTTGCCGGTGTAGTAGGCCACCAGCTGCTTGGCATCTTCCGGCCCCTGGGTCACCCGCGCTACGTCATGCACATAGACCGGCACATCGTTATGCATGCCGACCATCAGACGGTTGATGTCGTCGGCAGAGCGCAGAAAGGCGCCAGTAGTCACATTGAACCGGCTATCATCGCTTTCGATGCCGCCCGCCTGCAGCTCGATGTTGTTTTTCTTGATCGTCTGGGCAACCTGATCGATGCTGATGTTGAAGCCCGACAGGCGCTCCGGATAGACCTCGACGGTCATCTGTTCACGCCGACCACCCACCACAAAACCGCTACCGGTGTCGGGCAGCTGCTTGATCGATTGCAGCACATCGTGGGCCAGCATGCGTAGCTGGCCATCGTCCACATCGGGGACTGAATCCCCATCCATATCCTTCGACCAGAGAGTCAGATTGACCGCCGGCACATCATCGATACCCTTGGCCTTCACCAGTGGTGGCATCACCCCCGGCGGAATCTTGTCCATGTTGGAGTCGAGCTTGTCATTCACCTTGACCAGCGAGGCACCCATCTCCTCGCCCACCTCGAACTCGATGGTGACCACACCGCCACCACGCTGAGCGGCAGAGTAGACATGCTTGACCCGCGGGATCTCCGACATGATCCGTTCCAGCGGCTCGATCGCCAGGCTGGAGACCTGCTCCGCCGCCGCCCCCGGATACTGGACGAAGATGTCGACCATCGGCACCGAGATCTGAGGATCCTCCTGGCGCGGAGTCAGCATTAGGCCCATCAGCCCCATCATCATCATCGCGATGAAGAAGAGCGGCGACAGCGGCGACTCGATGAAGAACCGGGCGGTCCTGCCGGCTATGCCCAGGTGGGCCTCGTAATCGGGATCCATCGAGTGGAGCTGATCGTTGTGGTCGTCGTTCTGGCTCATATTCGCTCGCAAAGCCTCTGCAACAGAAGGGGCTGGGTCCCCTTACGAATAGCGAAAGAAAAGGCGCGGGAATTTGATCATCACCCACCTGCCTCTGTTTGAATAGCTGCTAACTAGCGCTGTGGCTGGGTCCAGCCGGCACTAACACCGACACCGGGGTTACGCAGCACCTGCTCGCCCGCCCGCAGACCGGAAAGTACCATGGTATAACCACCAGGCAGCTCCTCACCGACACGGATCAGGCGCAACATCGGCTTGTCATCCTCGCCGATGACGTAGACCCCGGGCAGGCTACCGTTGTAGCGGATGGCGCTGGAGGGGATAACCGGATTACTGCGGGTCGGCGCGTTGAAGTCCGGCACCTGCACCTTGGCGTACATGCCGGGTGCCGAGACCCCTTGCGGCAGGTCAAACTTGATGGTGACTGTGTGGCGCTGGGCGTCGGCCATGGGGAAGATCTGCGCCACCCTCACCGGGATCTCCTGGGAGCCGACATCCAGCTCGGCACGCAGCATCATTCCTTCGCTGAGACCGGGACGCAGCCGTCCGGGCACCTCCACAACGATCTGCAGGTACTCCACATCCGCGTACTTGAGGAGCGGCTGGCCCGGCTGCACCGTGTCACCCACCTCGATAAACTTCTTCATGATAACGCCAGCAAATGGCGCAACACTCTTGGCATCACGCAGCTTGGCATCGATCGCCCGGATCTCTGACTGGACCCGCAGGATGGTGTTCTGCGCCTGCTGGATACGGGTCTGCGAGGCATAGAGATCGGCGCCGCGCTCTGCATCACGATCACGCTCGCCAATCACATCCTCCATCTGACGGGTGAACATCTGATCAAACAGATTCGGCACCCCCATGCCACCAGGAGAATTTTTTGACTTCGGCGACCAGAGTTCTCGGGAGTATTGCACCCCGGCATTACGCAGCTGAGCATCGGCGTTGGCCAATTGCGCCAGTGCCGCCTGGCGCTTCGCCGAAAGCTCACTGTCATCCAGTTCGACCAGCAGATCATCCGACTTGAAGGCATCGCCCTCGATACCGGCCAGGTATTTGACCCGACCAGGCAGTTGCGCCGACAGAGTCACCTCTTTATAGGGCACCACCGTGCCGCCCAAAGAAACCTGGGTTACGCCCTGCGCTTGCTGCACCACGAAGCGATCACCGCTGCTGGCGTCATACTCCTGAGCCTGCGTGCTTGCCGATGCCGCCGCCAAGGCCATGCTAAGAGTAATAACCAACGTTTTTATTCTGTCACCCATAATCCTGCGCAACCTAGATGAGTATAAATATCCGAATCTTTATGAGAAATCTGCCAAATCCTCGGCTCAGCAGTGAGCCAGCGATCCGCCGGAGGAGAGGCTATCAGACACGCCCCATTACCGAAAAACTCTTGATGAAGGGACCAGCCATGCGTGGGTCCTTGAGCATCGAGGCGTAATCACCCACTTCAAAACGCATCTTACGAGAGGTAAAAGCAACGCCCAATCCCATCATGCCCGGTGGCTTTGCCAACCACTTTTTCCACTGTGCTTCCGAAGCCCGGATATCCCAGTTGAGTGCCTCTCCCTCATACTCCCCAGCAGAGGTCGCCTTGCCATTATCCACAACCAACACACCACGCGGCTGGGCATCGCCAACAAAACCATAGCCGATGACACTATTGAAACCGATTTGGGCCAGTGCGTCGGAGAGTTCTGGCTCGGCATTCCAGTGCTCCATGAAACCCTTCATCCATGCATCGGAAAAAAGATCAGCCATACCATCTCCACAAAATCCAAGACGCTTTCCAGCAAACAGTAGAGGAACTGGAGTGATTTTGGCGTGAAAGTATCCCCGATGCCGATTGCCAATGCAACAAAACAGACAGCTCGACACCCCGATATAACGGCTATTTAAGCATCTGCACAAATACGACTTTTTTCGCGCGCGCCCTTTGACTTGTAACTTGGCATGCAATCCACAGAGACAAATTATCCCTGTAACCTAAATCTGGCTCGCGCTAGTATGTGGAAATCGCTAATTTTAAGGGAACGTTGAACAACCACCCGACATCATCGGCCTTGTTGAGGAGAAAGCACCCTATGCACCCCGCCGGAAAGATTATCGAATCGCGCCTGCAACACCTGGAAACCCACCTTGAACAGGAGAATCCCGTCCTGCTGGAGACGGTCAAAAGTTTCCGCACCCTGGACGAGATCGGCTTTAAACTCGGCCTGCTCGCAGGCGACAACTCCTATTCCATGCAGATCCCCTGGTGGCCGCTGATCTCGATTCTTGGCACCTTTTCGGCGGGCAAATCGACCTTCATCAACCACTACATCGGCCACAAGATCCAGCGCTCCGGCAACCAGGCGGTGGACGACAAATTCACCGTGATCTGCTATAGCCGAGAGGAGACCGGCCACGCCCTGCCCGGTGTCGCGCTCGACTCCGACCCGCGCTTCCCCTTCTATCAGATGTCCGATGAGATCGAGAAGGTGGCCACCGGCGAGGGCGCTCGCATCGACGCCTACCTACAGCTCAAGACCTGCCCCAGCGACAAGCTGCGCGGCAAAATCGTCATCGACTCTCCCGGCTTTGACGCCGATGCGCAACGCACCGCCACCCTGCGCATCACCGACCATATCATCGGCCTGTCGGATCTGGTGTTGGTCTTCTTCGATGCGCGTCACCCGGAACCGGGCGCCATGCGCGACACCCTCGACCACCTGATCGACGATACTATCAGCCGCCCCGACTCCGGCAAGTTCCTCTACATTCTCAACCAGATCGACACCACTGCCCGCGAGAACAACCCGGAAGACGTAATCGCTGCCTGGCAACGTGCCCTGGGTGAGCGCGGACTCACCGCAGGACGCTTCTACACCATCTACAGTCCAGATGCGGCGGTACCGATCGAAGATACTGCCCTGCGAGAACGTTACGAGCAGAAACGCGACCAGGACCTGAAAGACATCCACGGCCGCATGGAGGAGGTCGAGATCGAGCGCGCCTACCGCATCGTCGGCGCCCTCGAAAAGACCGCGCGCGACATCGAGGAGCGCAGCATTCCGCTGGTCGCCAAGACCCTGAAGAGGTGGCGCAAACGAGTCTTCTGGGGGGATGGCGTGCTGATCGGAGGCCTGCTCGCACTGCTGCTCTTCTTCAGCATCAAGGCCAATTACTGGAACGGTTTCAGCTTCACCCCGCCCTGGCTGCTCGACGCGGCAGGCAACCCGATCTTCAACCCATGGCTGCTACTGATCCCGCTGCTGCTGGTGTTCGGCGCGATCCACTTCAGTGTCCGCTCACTGGCAGCGAAGAGCCTGATTGCCAGCCTGCACAAACAGAGCGAAGCGGCCGGCCTGCTGTGCAACCCGCTCGGCAGCTTCCTGCGCAGCACCAAACCCTGGCGCAGTATGCTCATGCGCGCTCCCGCAGGCTGGGGACGTCGCACACGTGCCCGCCTGACCGAGGTGATCAAGTCGACTGACAACTATGTGCAGACCCTCAACGACCGCTTCACCAATCCGTCGGGCAACAGCCTGAAGACCGCACACCATTCTGCAGCACCGGAGGATTCCACTGATACTGCTCCAGCAGAGGAAATAGCGACCGCTCAGGAGCAGAACGCATAGAGAAAATAGCCGCGGCAGTGCTTCCAAACCGACACTGCCGCGGCCGGAGAAACAAGTAACTGATTACGCCTGCTGAGCGTTACAGAGAGTAGGCCTTGTAGTTGCAACCTTCGCTTTTACACTGGTAGAGCGCCTGATTTGCCTCTGTGTAGAGCTGTTCCACCAATTCAGCCGGTGAGCGCAGCCGGCTCTTCTGCCGGTCCAACATCGATACTCCTACACTCAGGCTGAGGTTGGGCCGGCCAATCTCCACGCCAAGATCAATCAGCGCAAAACGCTCCTGGATCCGCTGCGCCAGCAGATGCGCACCCTCCAACTGGGAATCTGGCATCAGCACCACAAACTCCTCTCCCCCAATCCGCGCCACCAGATCACCGCCGCGCGCCTCTGCCTTGAGGATCTCCGCGATACAGCAGAGCAGGCGATCCCCCACCGCAAAACCCCACTCTTCATTGACCCGCTTGAAGTAGTCCACATCGAGCAGCAGCAGACTGCAGGCGAAATCGTGGCGCAGCACCTGGGCCAGCATCCTACCCGCCTCATCGAAAAAGAAGCGCCGATTGTGCAGGCCAGTCAGCTCATCGATGGCAGCGAGCCGCTCATAGCGCTGTCTCAGCTGCTCCGCCTCCCGCAGCGCCGCACGCAACTCCACGGTGCGCTGATCCACGACATACTCCAGGTCATGCAGCAGCCGATGGTTGTGCAACATCTGTCCCAGCATGCTGCAGAAGAGGCTGATGGTGTGTTGCTGCCAGGGCTCAAAATGGTCGTTCATCGGATGGGAGGCGTTGAGCACACCGAGAGTCCGGTCTCCCATCTTGATCGGCACACAGACCAGTGACCCCGGCCGCCCTATCTCTTCATCGGGAAAGGGTTTGTAGGCAGAGCTCTGCTGACAATCATTGCAATATTGCAGGTCCCCGGTCTGGGCGGCGATGCCGATGATCCCCTCCCCCAGCCCGAAACGCATCTGTGACGAGCCGCGACTGGCATGCATCTGGATCCCGGCCCTCCTGGTATGGATTTCCGACATGCTGGTTCCCGCAACACAGCGCAGCTCGCCCTGTTCCAGGAAAAACACCGAGCAACTTTCCAGGTTCTGGTAACGCACCAGCTGTTCAAGCGCCTGCTCGACCAGCTCCTCTTCGGTCAGCCGCGCCATGTCGATCCGCGATAGGGCACGCAATGCCGATAGCGAATCGAGCAGGTTGAAGAACCGCTCGCGAAGATCCATTGATACCTGACTGAAGGAGAAATCCACCACACTACCTCTAAGGAGCCCCTGAACGAATCATGGATGGCAGCCTTGCGGTCCAAATTTCCCGCTGCTGCGTTGAAAATCTTGGCAATAGTCCGGCTATTACCTGCAATTTCCGCCTTGCAGCGGAAAATTCAGCCTCACAATTCTGCTCACCCAGCTTCATTCAAAGGCACCCTAACTCACCAGCAGACCCGCTAGCGCTTGAATCGCATCCTGCTGTTGCACAAACTCTTCATCCATCCGCTGCAGTTGCTCTGTTGCCGGCAAACCAGACGGCCGGCCGTCGCCCAACTTGGCAAAGGATTCACCACGCATTGAGATCAGCACCAAGGCCTCAGCCGCCATCACCAGGGGAGTCTCTGCTGGTACGCGCATCCCCTCCTTAACACCAGAACAGCCGGCGAGAACCGCCACCACCTCCGCTGGAAGGTGCCAGCGGTCCGCCAGCCAAACGCCGGCATCCTGTGCCGTAATCCCCAACGACTGCCGCTCCAGCTGTGCAGAATCGAGCTCCGGCCGCCGCTCCACCTCACTCAATACCTGCGAATAGACGTGTGGAAACTCATACGCCAGCAGCAACTGCCCCAGATCCAACAGCAGGCCACAGAGGTAGGCCCGATCCGGGTCTGTCACCTCATCACCGCTATCCAGCTCACTCAGGCGACGCGCTAAAAAAGCGGTGGCCAGTGATTTGTACCAGTAACGATCGAGCAGAAAAGCCGGACACTGATGGGTATCGAAGGCGCCGGCCAGCACGATACTGAACGCCAGGCTCTTCACCATCTTCAGCCCAAGCACCCGAATGATCGCCGCCTCCACCGTCAGCACCGGGCTGGGTAGTGCAAAATAGGCCGAGTTGGCGAGCCCCAGCAGACGCCCGGTCAACCCCGGATCCTGCCCGATCACCTCAGCCAGCTCCTTGAGCTCCACATCCTCCCGCGGCAACAGCTCCAGCAACTGCGACGCCGTTGCCGACAGTGGCGGCAGATGCTTGACCCGCAACACCCTCTCTTTCGCCATCAGCTGTGCAGACATCCAGACTCCCCTACTCATCTTGACATCCATAAAGATCGGCCTAGCAAACCGTTCCTTTAACCCGCACCCCGTCCACATTCGCTTATTTACCCCTCCAGTTCATACCCAACCCCGACAGGTGTATTGATGACACTATCTTGGTGTACACTTCACACTAAATAGCGCCACACTAGACACCGACCACTCCGACCCATGTACCAGAACGCACCCTACACTTACCGCCACCCCCACCCGGCAGTCACCACCGACGTGGTGCTGTTCACTATCCGCGAAGGGGAACTGCAGCTACTGCTGATCCAGCGTGCCAATGCGCCCTACAGTGGCATGTGGGCGCTGCCCGGCGGCTTTCTTGAGATCAACGAAGATCTTGAGCACTGCGCCAAGCGGGAACTGGAGGAGGAGACCGGCATCAGTGGCATCTATCTGGAGCAGCTCTACACCTTCGGCAGGCCCGATCGGGACCCGCGCGAACGGGTGATCAGCGTCACTTACTATGCCCTGACCCCCTCCGACCGGCTCACACCCAAGGCCGCCAGCGATGCCAAAGCGACCGACTGGTTCCCGCTCAACACCCTGCCAGCGCTGGCCTTCGACCATGCAGAGATCATCGCCCTGGCCCAGCAGCGGCTGATCGCCAAGCTCGACTACTCCACCATTGCCTTTCAGTTCATGGAGGCGCAGTTCACCCTGAGTCAGCTGCAATCGGTCTACGAGATCCTGCTCGGCACCCGACTGGACAAACGCAACTTCCGCAAGCGCATGCTCGCCCTCGGCCAGATCGAGGAGACCGGCGAGCAACATCGCACCGGCAACCATCGCCCCGCCCGCGTCTATCGGGTAAAAAACCCGAAGCGGGTAGAGATCATCAAATGAACCCAACACCGAGACCTGACATGAGCGCCAACGCCCCATCCATCACTGTCGACCTGCCCACCATCAAGGTCCCCGACCATCCCCAGTGGCCCGCGCTATCGGCTGCGGAGAAAGAGGCACTCAAGACAGAGATCAAGACGCTTTTGAAACAGCGCAACGCGGTATTAGTCGCCCACTACTACACCGACGCCGATCTGCAGGCGCTGGCCGAGGAGACTGGCGGCTGTGTCGCCGACTCCCTGGAGATGGCCCGCTTCGGCGCCGAGCAGGAGGCCGAAACCCTGGTGGTCTGCGGAGTGCGATTCATGGGCGAGACCTCGAAGATCCTCAACCCGGAAAAGCAGGTCATCATGCCCGACCTGGCGGCCACCTGCTCCCTCGACGAGGGCTGTCCAGCGGATCAGTTCAGCGCTTTCTGCGACCAGTACCCTGACCACACCGTAGTGGTCTATGCCAACACCAGTGTCGAGGTAAAGGCGCGCTCCGACTGGGTGGTCACCTCCGGCATCGCCCTGCCCATCGTGCAGCACCTGGCCGAGCGTGGCGAAAAGATTCTGTGGGCGCCAGACCGCCACCTGGGCCACTATGTGCAGCATATCAGCGGTGCGGAGATGATCTTCTGGCCCGGCTCCTGCGTGGTCCACGAGGAGTTCAAATCGGTGGCGCTGGAACGAACCCGTCGCCTGCACCCCAATGCAGCGGTACTGGTACACCCGGAGTCACCGCAGAACATCGTCGATCAAGCCGATATAATCGGCTCTACTACCGCGCTGATCAAGGCGGTCAAAGAGATGAAGAACAGGGAGTTCATCGTCGCTACCGACGGCGGCATCTTCTACAAGATGCAGCAGATGGCGCCGGACAAGGTACTGATCGAGGCCCCCACCGCCGGCGAGGGCGCTACCTGCGTCAGTTGCGCCCACTGTCCCTGGATGGGGATGAACTCACTGCAGAATCTGGCGCAGGTGTTGCGCAGTGGTGAGAACGCCATTGAGATCGATCCGGCCGTACGGGAGCGGGCGGTGAAACCGATCCAGCGCATGCTCGACTTCGCCAAAACCCACGGCATCGGTATGCAAAACAAGGGCAACGCCTGATCGCCCCCCATCACTCCAGCAGTGATGGGGCGCAGCCGCGACGGCGAAAGAGTGTATCAGCCCTCATCCATGCCGTACTTCTTCAGCTTGCGCCACAGCGAGACCCGGTCGATACCGAGGATCTGTGCCGCACGGGTACGGTTTCCACCGCTACGTTCCAGCACATAACGAATGTAGTCGGTCTCGCGCTCCGCCAGAGTGGGTAGACGCCCGGCCTCTTCCCGCACCACCTGCAGCGTCCGCTCGGTGAGGCTCGGCGGCAGGCTAGCGTTGGTTAGTTCACTGCCGTGTGCCAACGCCACACCGCGCTCGATGATGTTCTCCAGTTCACGGATGTTGCCCGGATAGTCGTAGGCCTGCAACGCAGCCATCGCCGCCGGTTCGATCTCTTCCACATGGCGCCCCATGCGCGCTACATATTTGCGTAGAAAGTAGAAGGCCAGTAGCGGGATATCGTCACGGCGCTGCGCCAGCGGCGGCAACTGCAGGCCAACTACGTCGAGCCGGTAGTAGAGATCCTGGCGAAACCGTCCGGCGGCAACCTCAGCTCGCAGATCCCGGTGACTGGCAGCGATCAGCCGGATGTCCACCGCAATCGGGTGGCTCGCCCCCAGCCGTACCAGCTCCCGTTCCTGGATCACCCGCAGCAGTTTGATCTGCATCGCCGATGACATCTCGGCGATCTCATCGAGAAACAAGGTACCGCCCTGGGCACTCTCAATCAGTCCCGGACGCGCCTCACTGGCCCCGGTATAGGCACCCTTTTCGTGACCGAACAGCTCATTGGCCAGCAGCTCCTCCTGCAAAGCACCGCAGTTGAGCGCCTGAAAACAGCCTTCACGCCGCCCACTGTGGCCATGGATATAGCGCGCCAGCAACTCCTTACCGGTACCACTCTCCCCCCCGATTAGCACCGTGGTATCGGTGGCAGCAACCTGCCGGGCAGTATCCAGCAGGCGCAGCATACCGGCATCCTGGGTAATAATGGTGGGACCAACCTGCTCTTGGTTTAACTGCCTCTTGAGCTGGCGGTTCTCACGTTTCAGCCGCACCACCTCCAGGGCAGTACGCACCACCTCGCGCACCTCGTCCAGGCGAAATGGCTTGGCAATGTAGTGGAAGGCCCCCGCCTTCATCGCTGCCACCGCCGAATCGAGCGTGGCATAACCAGTAATCAACACCACCGCCGTTTCCGGCTGTAACTCTTTGACTCGCCGCAGGATAGCCATGCCATCGACCCGTTCCATACGCAGGTCGCTCAGCACCAGATCAAACTCGTGGCTCTCCAGCAGCTCAAACGCGGCACTGCTGCTGGTACGTGTGGTCACCTCGTGTCCCGCCTTACGACAGACATGGGCCAAATTCTCCACCGCCGCCTCCTCATCATCGACGATCAGGATACGCGCCGCCTCACTCATCGGCCGATACCTCCCCCGGCAGCAGCAGGATCACCTGTGTCCCTTCCCCCTCACGGGAGGTGATGGCAAGACAGCCATCGTGCTCACGTACAATCTCCTGCACGATGAACAATCCAAGGCCGACACCCTGCCCTGGCTCGCCGGTGGTAAAGAAGGGGTCGAGGACCCGCCCAATGTGCTCGGCCGGTATCCCAGGACCATCATCAGCCACCAGGATCTCGACAAAGCGCCCCTGTTCATTGGTGATGCACTTTAGGTTGCCGGCCACCTCCGCCTCCACCGGGATCATCGCCACACCACGCTCGCAGAGCACTGCGCTGATGCGCAGTCGGCCCCCCTCTCCGGTGGCATGCAAGGCATTCTGGATCAGATTAATGAAGAGCTGCTGCAGGCGCTGTTTGTCGGCCTCCAGGGTGAGCTCGGCGGGAACATTGACGCTGAGATGGGCGCGATGCTGACGCAGCATGTTGTCGATGATGATGCGAGTCTCCTCGATCAGATCGAGCAGCTTCAGCCGCTGCTTGCGGAACAGCCGCTGATCACCAAAGTCGAGCAGGCTGCGCACAATTTTTCGACCGCGCTCGGTTTCACTGTCGATCTGGCGCAACCATCCCTGAAGCTGTGCAGGCTCCGCCTCCTCCAACTCCTCCATCAGCAGCTGGCAGGAGGAGGAGATATTGGAGAGCGGGTTGTTCAACTCATGGGCGATACCGGCGGAGAGAACCCCCAGGGAGGCGAGCTTCTCCGACTGCAGCAGACGTCGGCGGCGGACCTCCAACTCTTTGAGCATGCGGTTGAATGCCTCAGTGAAAGCAATGAACTCGCGGTCGCCGGAGGGGGGGGCGAGCCGGTCGAAACGCCCCTCAGCGATCAATGCCAACCCCGACTCCAGCTGCCGAAGCGGGTTGACCACGGCACGCCTGAGCTTGCGTCCGACAATAAATATCGACAGGCCGATCAACACCAGAGAGATGAAAAGAAACCATTGCGACTCCTGAATCACCGCCATCAGCAGGTGCCGCTCGCGCGTGGAAGCAGACTCGACCACCAGATAGAGCTGATGGCCGAGGCGACGCAGATCCTGATGTAGCGCATCCCGCCGCTCAGCCGCTACCGACTGCCACTGGCGCAGATGCTCACGATAGACCTGTAACGCCTGGCGCATCTGCGCCTGCTCATCCTGGCCAATGCTCTCACGCAACGCAGCCCCCTCACGCTGCAGGATCTGCTGCGCACGCAGCGCCTGACGGTCGGTATCGGCCAGCGCCCGTTCACCGGCATAGAGGAACAGATTCTTCTCCTCACGGCGCATCTCAAGAATCGCATCGTTGAGCGCCGTGACTGTCTCACCCTCTGTCACCTGCCGCTGCAGAAACAGCAGATCGCAGAAGGCAATGATAGCGAGCACCACTGTACTCATCACCAGGGCGATGTAGGCGCCACTGATCTTGCCCTGCAGACTGCTCATCTTTGTCCAACCGCTGTCACAAAACACAACCCCGCGTTACATATTGCAACAACTCTATCAACTTCCTGAATCCCCTGCATTTCCCACATATTCACGGAACCACCAAAACAAGTGTTGCAACAAGCAACAGTAAGCCCCGCAGCAGTCAGAAAATGCATCAAAGAAACAACCACTTGCCGACAAAAAAACTGGCATGGCTATTGCTTTACAAGCAACAACTGACTTACACGGGAGACAACCATGAAGCGACTTAACACCGAACTGAAGCGTATTCTTTCCGCCCTGGCGCTGCAGCACGCCGGTGACTACCTGCCGATGCGCGAAAAGCTCTCAGCGCTAGGCGGTAGTGACGCCAGTCCCCGACAAGCAGAGCGTCCGGTGGTGGTGACGAGCAGCGCTCAGCCAAAGCGTGTTGCCCTGATCAGCGATGGCCGTGGCGCTGGCGCGCCGCTCGACTATGCAATCGACACCTGCATGCAGCAAGGAGCGCAGATCGATCTGCTGCTGCATGGAGAGATCGAACAGAGCCGCATCAACGAGCTGGAAGAGCAGCTGCGCCAAGCCGGCGTTATCTGCCGCACCCTCCCGCTCGGTTCCGACGTCACCACCGGAATCCTCGAATATATCTGCAATCACCCTTCACTGCTGTTCCTGGTGGGAATACCTGACGACACCAGCGTCCGAGTACTGGCTGAAGAGGTGATCCCGCATCACGGCGGGCAGATCCCGGTGCCGCTGGTACTGATCGAAGACCGCAGACCGGAAGTGAGCTATCAGCGCTCCGCCGCCTAAATTTCACCATCGACCCGGCCGACCGGTGCCGGGCAGATAATCCAGACAACAACACTATTTGCTCCATACCAAGAGGAGAGAGATGAACAAACTTGCAGATGAAGAACAGACGATTGCCGCCCCCGGCATTCTGTCGCTAAAACAGATCATAGCCGCCGCCATCTTCCTGGCCGGCGCTCTGCTACTCGCCTGGGCGGTACCGAGCGTCGAGATCGCCTGGGTCGGCGCGATCCTGATGCTGACCATCTACCTGTTCGCCTTCGAGGTGGTAGGCGTCGATGTGGCAGCAATCACCGTGATGGTGCTGCTCGGACTAACCAGTTTGCTGGCGCCCTACATGGGACTGGATCAGGGACTGGTGGATACCAAGCATCTGTTCGACGGCTTCTCCTCCAACGCAGTGATCTCGATCATCGCGGTGATGATCATCGGTGCCGGTCTCGACAAAACCGGCATCATGAGCAAGGTGGCAGCCTTCATCCTAAAGGTCGGCGGCACCACCGAGACGCGCATCATCCCGATCATCTCCGCCACCGTCGGCATCATCTCCTCGTTCATGCAGAATGTCGGCGCCGCAGCGCTGTTCCTGCCAGTGGTAGCGCGCATCTCGGCCCGCTCCGGCCTGCCAATGTCACGCCTGCTGATGCCAATGGGCTTCTGCGCAATCCTCGGCGGCACCGTGACCATGGTCGGTTCCAGCCCACTGATCCTGCTCAACGACCTGATTCTCACCTCTAACCAGGCTCTGCCCGCGGAGCAGCAGATGGAGACTTGGGGCCTGTTCTCGGTGACCCCTGTCGGCCTGGTGCTGGTGGCCACCGGCATCCTTTACTTTGTCCTGGCCGGCCGATTCGTTCTGCCTACAACCAAGAGCGATAGCGAGAGCAGCACCAGCGGCTCCGATCCAATGCAGTATTTCCAGGAGATCTATGGCGTGGACTTCGCCCTCTCCGAAGTGGTGGTGACGGATAACAGCAGTCTGATCGGCCACAAACTGGATGATGTAGAGACCGCCTATCGGGTGCGCGTCATCGCCAGCAAACGCTCCGGCGAGGAGAGCCGCATCGGCGCCGGCACCCTGGCCCGCGACACCGAATTTGTCGCCGGCATGGTGCTGGGCGTAGTGGCCGATCCACAGGCCCTGGCCCACTTTGCCGAGAAGTATGGCCTGAAGCAGCGCAGCGAGCTGCGCACCTTCGCCGAGTCGCTGGCCACCACCAAGGCCGGTATCGCTGAGGTAGTCATCCCGCCAGGCTCCAACCTGGTCGGCAAGAGCGCCCGCGACATCTGGCTGCGCAAAACCTACGGCCTGGCCATGATTGCTCTGCACCGCAACGGTAAGACGATGCGCGAGGGCGAAGACATCCGCAACACGCCCTTTCAGGCTGGCGACACCCTGGTAGTACACACTCCCTGGGATGTCCTGGCGCGCATCGAAAAAGACCGCAACTTTGTGGTGGTGACCACCGAATTCCCGCATGAGGAGCTACGTCCGAACAAGGTCGGGGCAGCCGGCATCTTCTTCGGCATCGCCCTGTTCATGGTGCTGTTCACCGACATCCGCCTCTCGGTGGCCCTGCTCACTGGCGCCATGGGGATGGTGCTCTCCGGCGTGCTGAAGATCGAGGAGGCCTATGAGGCAGTGAGCTGGAAGACCGTATTCCTGCTCGCTTCACTGATCCCCCTAGGCCTGGCGGTGGAGACCTCCGGCACCGCCAAGTGGATCGCCGATCAGGTGCTCTCAGTGGTAGGCGACATGCCGATCTGGGTGATCCAGGGCTCGGTGGCGGCACTCGCCACCTTCTTCACCCTGGTGATGTCCAACGTCGGCGCCACCGTGCTGCTGGTGCCGCTGGCGGTCAACATCGCCATCGGCGCCGGTGCCAACCCCGCGGTATTTGCCTTGACCGTGGCGATCGCTACCTCAAACTCCTTCCTCATCCCCACCCACCAGGTCAACGCCTTGATTATGGGTCCGGGTGGCTACCGGGTGCCCGATTTCATGAAGGCCGGCGGCATCATGACGGTGCTGTTTCTGGTGGTGATGATGGTAATGATGAACCTTGTTTTCTAAGGCAGCTTGATAATGGAATCTCATATTCTCACGGAGGCCCTGACCTGGAATAACCAGATGGCTATTTCAGGGGCCATACTCGCCGCAACTTTTGTCGGCATCTTCACCGAGGGCGTGCACGGCTTTCACCGCACCAAGTTTGCCATGGGCGGTGCTGCATTAATGGTTTTGGCAGGTCAATGGCTTGGCTTCTATGACCCTGAAAAGGCACTGCACGCAATTGACTGGAATGTGGTGTTTTTGCTTGGGGCAATGATGACCATCGTGTCGATCATGATCCCAACGGGTGGCTTCCAAGCACTCGCCTATCGTATTGCTGATATCAGCAAGGGGCGTCAGTTTCTCTTACTGGCGTTGCTGGGAACAGCGGTTACCGTCATCTCCCTGTTGCTGGACAATGTCACTACGGTGGTCATCTTCGGCCCGCTGATCATACTGATCAGCCAAGCGCTCAAGGTGAGTCCGGTGCCCTATCTGCTGGCAGCCGCGCTGCTGTCAGACACTGGCGGTGTTGCCACACTAGTCGGCGACCCACCTAACCTGATGATCGGCTCAGCCGCCCATATCGACTTCAATACTTTTTTTATTCACATGGGCGGGCTAGTTCTTGTGGCCTGGCTGACCATTTTGGTGGCGCAGAAATGGCTGTTTGCGAAAGAACTCAAAGCAGAAACCACCCGGCCTGACTTTTCCAAGCTGGAAGAACTGGCAGACCCTCAGACCTGGTACGCCGCCTTGGGCGTACTTGCGATAATGGTTGTCCTATTTATCGTCCACCACGCGCTGCATTGGGAACCCTGGGTGGTAGCTGTTTTAGGTCTGACCGTCCTGTTGTTCATTGGCAGAAAGGTCGATATGGATAGCTCGCTTCAGGATGTGGAGATGAGTCTGTTGATGTTCTTTGCCTCCCTGTTCGTGCTGGTGGGTGGCGTAGAAAACAGCCACTTTCTTGAGTATCTGGGGCAGTTTATCCGTCCATTTGTTGAGTCGGACCTGTTGCTGGCATCCATTATGCTGATGTGGGCTGCGGCCATCCTTTCTGCAATGATCGATAACATCCCGTTTACCGCCGCCATGATTCCGATCCTTCTCGGCATGGAATCGCAGGGCATCAATGTTGCGCCCCTGTGGTGGTCTCTGGCCGTTGGCGTCGGCATGGGCGGTAATGGCACCCATCTGGGCTCCACCGCCAATGTCTTTATCGTGACCATTTCTGAACGTCTTGCGAAAGAGACGGGGGATGACAGCCTGCGCATCACCCCTGGGCTTTGGTTTCGCAAAGGCACACCGGCGATGCTGCTTACCTTGCTTGCATCATCCATCATCATGTGGATTTTCTTTGATTTCTTCAGCACCCCACTTCACTGATCTGGCATTTTAGCCAGCCATCTTCGTGAAATAACGGTCCATCCTATCGGCCAAGCCGGAGTCAAAACCAACCCCGGCTTGGCCCCTCTCTTAGAGCTGGACTTCACTCCAACCGATACGCTTCGGCGCCTTCAGCGCATCCGGCAGCGCCTTCATCTTCTTCACCATGCCCGGTGAGAGCAGGTTGAAGTAGAGCTCGGCGCGCACGCTTTTTACGTTATCAGCCGCAATCCGATACTCCAGGGCCCGCCGTTCATAGGGCTGCAGGCGGGTGTTCTTCACCACCTGAGTGGCCATCGGTGGCATCGCTGGTTTGCCCTCCTTATCCGCCAGTGCGTAAACGAAAAAGGCCTGCGGGTCCTCCTTCATCGGATGTTTCTGAAAGTTCTGCCACAGCAGCTTGCCGTTGACATCAAATGCACTCAGCTTCAGGTACATATTGCGAAACGGTGCACCAGTAGGCACGTTGTGAGCGCTCTTGTTATGCAGCTGGACCTTCACTGCAAGCTGACCCGCCTCTGGCTCTACCTGCAGATCCAACTTCACCGCGCGCTTCAGCACACCGACGCTGTGCCCCCCCCCCATGCTGTGATCCGCCACCCCCTTGACCGAGGCCATGTGGCACGACTGGCAGCTCTCCTGGGTCGCGCTCTTGTCATACTCATCACCGGTGGCGCAGAGCGGCACGCCATGCACATTCTGCATCTTGTCGTGGCACCCCAGACACGCATTGGAGGTCTGCAGACTAGTATTGCCTTGCAGCGGCAGATCGAGCTCCGCAACCTCTTTCGCCGGCAGGTAGGCCCTTCCCTGATTATCACGCCCCAAATGGGGGTTCAGTTCACCCTCATCATCCAGCGCCTTGCGCAGGGCATCCGCAGCAGCCCCCTGCTCATGCACAAAGCCCATCGGCCCCTGCAGCTGGTCCGACACTTCATAGGCCTTCAGCCCCAGCACCGGCTTGCCATCGACAAACCCAGCCCCTTTGTTATGCACAAAGCTGTGGCAGGAGACGCAGCTCACCCCCTCGTTGTAGGCCGGCATGGCATCCAGTTTGGTGCTCGTGTCACGGGCCGCGTTGGGTGCATGGCAGTTGAGACAGACCGGAAAGTTGCCCTGCTTATCGGTCTGCCCCGGCTGGCTCGGGTCGCCGATCAGTTTTCGGTAGATAGCGCCGTGAATCGGGTCTTTTAATGCGGTGCTGTTAGCGTGCATCGAGCCCTTCCACTGCTTGTAGATCGCCTTGTGGCAATCCTTGCAGCTCTCAGCGCTCAGCTGATTTAGCGGCACCTGTTTGCCATCCAGGGTGGCGGCTTGGGTCGGGATAGCTGCGCCCCCCATCACTAACAGGCTACCAATAGTCACTAATCTCCTGAGTTGAATCATACTGCTCTCTCTTCCGGGTTGTTGTGTGAGGGGGGAGGATACTACAAGTGTGAACCAGGCCAGCTGATGATAATCATCAATGCTTTTGCGCTTGCGAGGTAGGCTGGCTCAGGTACACTCCACCAAAACCTCTTTCAAGCTCTATAAAAACATCTGTGCTATATGCATGGAAAAGGACATGGCAATCCCCGCAGGGAGGATCAGATACCATGAGCTTCGATACCTACGACATTTTCTTCTCCGGCCAGATGATCAGCGGCCAGGACCCGGCTCGGGTGAAACGCCACATCGGCAAGATCTTCAAGCTCGAGGGCGAAAAGCTCGACCGCCTGTTTACCGGCAAGCCGATCCCCGTCAAGCGGGGGGTCGACATGGATACCGCGGTCAAATACCGGGTCGCGTTTCGTGAAGCCGGCGCGCTGGTCGATATCCAGCCAGCACAGAAACCGGCCGGCGAGGCGCCGCCAGCCACACCGCACCGCACTCCGGCGCCCACTGCAACCGCCACAAAGCAACAGGCTGCAGAGAGCGAATCCGGCATGACCCTGGCGCCAGCCAACAGCGGCAGCCTGGAGGCGTTCGCGCTGCAGGGCGAAGCGGCACCGCCCCCCGATACCAGTCACCTGCAACTCGGTGCGGTGGGCAGCATCATCGATGAGACCGAAGCCGCACCGCCAGTCGAGATCGACACCCATGAGCTGAGCCTTGCGCCAGCCCAGCAGGGCAACCTGGATGAGTTCAATGAGATCGTGGTGCCGCCAGTGCTGCCCGATATCAGCCACCTGCAGATCGAAGAGCCGGAGAAGAAAGAGCAGGAGGAGTGAACTAGCAGAGAGCTCAGCCCACCTTATTTGTAGTAGTCGGGACTTAATCTGACAGTTACCGATTTCGATGGCGTGACTGTCAGGTCAAATTCAGCCGATGAATTTTTCCTTCCAGATTTGTTTCCC
>NZ_KQ557127.1:0-92967 GCF_001443665.1 endosymbiont of Ridgeia piscesae
CGCTGATTAAGAGTTTCTTCCGCATGTCAGATACAAAGTATATTTTGGCAAGTTCAAAAATAGACTGCCAATACTTTCGGAACGATTAATATATTGATCCAGGGCCTTTGTAGACGACGAGCTTTTCAAGTTCACTGGTGTCGATATCGGTAGAAAAAGCACCGGAAACATCTGTCAAGCTGACCCCGTCATCAGAGACCGCTATCCCTCGCCCATCACTCCCTACACCACGAACACTTAGGCTTTGGCCATCTGTTTCGACTCCGCTTGTGGTATCTAAGACATCTTTAATATTTTCAACATTCCGGTTTTGTATTTCTCCTTCATTAATAATAATTTTGTTTGCTGTCTCATCAATAGTAGTTGGCTCATCTGCAAACAACAATGAAGGTGTCAGTGAAGCAGATACAAGTGTTGATATAATCAGTTTTTCTTTCATTGTTTTGCCTATCGAATCTATTTGTAGCTACCAAGCTGCGCATAACGATTTTCATAGAATCTTCAGGTAACTGGCATAAATAGCCAAGACAACCTAAATTTAACGAATATCTCAATGAAGCCTGCCGATCGTCCGCGGGTGTATTTAAACAGTGCGGTAAGACAACACAGGTCACGGTTCCCTGGGCTCGTCCTCAGAAAGGATTCACCTCGAAGCGCTAAGGCGTCAGCACCTATCTGCCAAATGCTGAACTGATATTTGATCGCTTTCATGTTGTTCAACTAACCAACAAGGCCTTTGACAAAGTTGGGCGGCAACAAGTCACGAAGCAACCTATCCTGCGTAACAACCGATGGGGTTTCCTCAAGGACAGTAGCAAGTGGACAGATATACAGGGTGCCATGTTGTACTGCTTGACCCGATCACGACTGAAGACCACCAAGGCCTGGCAAGTCAAAGAGGCTCTGCGTGAAAACCTCTCCGCTCCGCTGACGGTGGACGACGCTGAAACGCTTACTCATCTACCTGCGTCACCTATTCCAAGGGGGGGCATGCGACTGGTCACACACAATTCCAGAATAAGACAAGTAACATAGCCCCCTAGAAACGAAAGGGATGTTCTAACAAAAGATCTATAAAATCAATAGGTTATATGACACACTAAAGTGTGGCAAATCACATATATTTTCGCAGCAGAGATTTTGATTCATATTATCTGTTAACTTGACCATGACATGTATGGACAAGATAGATGCACGCTAACTGCTGTCTTCTGCCTTGGAAGAGAAACGACGCCAAGCGGTACAGCTTCGGAAAAAAGGAATGACCAGTGCGGAGATAGGTGAAATCGTAGAGGGGTATGCTGATACGGTTAGTCGTTGATTAAAGGTGCATCATGAGCAGGGAGCGAAGGCTTTGAAATTAACAACGTGCGGTCGACCGCACGATGAGAATCAAGAGCGAAAGATCCAATAGCTGCACATAGCACTACTGTTTGGTAAAACCGACGCCACTATCTTGTAAATAGGTGACCCCATTTGTTTGAATAGTGATCTGCAAAAGATAAGTGGGTTCACTGCCGGGGTTTAAGCAACCTGCGGTAGGACCGGGTAGCGGTGTTTTTCAAGCTAGTTGTGGTGAATATAAAAAACAGGGCCGCCGATTCACTGATCTAGATGAGACAGAGATAAGGGCGTTGGTGGATGAGATAGAAAAGTAGAGATAAAGGATCTGTGGGTTTCGGCTGATCGCAGGTCGGGATGGGAGCTGGAACGATGGTTGAATGCAATCCTGGTATCTTATAAAAGTTGATGATGAATTTCACTCTGGGCGCAATATAAGCTGACTTCCCGCATAGATGACAGCATTAATAAAACAATCAGATGAAGCGTTAGTCACCGGCGGAAAATCAGACGCGTTTCTTCCACAGTTACTTGGTGCCATCAACCAGGCTACGGAGATCGATATCACCGTGGCATTTATCCGCCAGAGTGGCCTGGAACTTATCTTCGATGCGTTGAAGGATGCGATGGATCGCCGCGCCGTGATCCGGGTACTGACCTCCGACTATCTGGATGTGACCGAGCCCCAGGCGCTGCGGCGGTTAATGTTGCTGGCTGAGCGTGGGGCGGATGTTCGGCTCTTTTCTACTGATGGTGATCCCAGTTTTCACATCAAATCCTATATCTTCCTGCGTCACAGCGGCGAAGATCTCTTTGGTGGTTGCGCCTTTGTCGGCTCCAGCAATATCTCCAACATGGCGCTGACCCGTGGTCTGGAGTGGAATCTACGGGTGGATTACCCAGCGGATTCGGTGAAGTTTCTGGAGATCCTCAGCAAGTTTGAGTTGCTGTTTTCCGACTCGCGGGTGTTTCCACTCAGTCATGCCTGGATCGACGGCTATGCAGCACGGCGCAGGGTGTCATTGCAGATGGTCAGCGGTGAGCCGGAAGAAGAGCTGCTGCCAGCCACGCCAACCGAGATCCAGGCCGATGCGCTGCTGGCATTGCAGGCCACCCGGAGTGCCGGCCATCGGCGCGGGCTGGTGGTGCTGGCCACTGGTCTGGGCAAGACTTGGCTGGCGGCCTTTGATGTGCAACAGCTCAAAGCCAGACGAGTGCTGTTCGTCGCTCACCGGGAAGAGATCCTGATGCAGGCGGAAGCGACCTTCGCCCGCATTCACCCCGACGCGAGCATCGGTTACTACACCGGCAAGGCGAAGGAGTGGGAGGCAGATTTTGTCTTTGCCTCGGTCCAGACTCTGGGGCGGGATAGACACCTGCAACAGTTCGCGCCGGACTGCTTCGATTACCTCGTGGTGGATGAGTTTCATCACGCCGATTCCACCACCTATCGTCGCTTGATCGACTATTTCCAACCCCGTTTCATGCTCGGCCTGACGGCCACGCCGGAGCGCACCGATCAGGCGGATATCCTTTCGTTGTGTGATGACAATCTGGTGTTCGAGTGGAATTTCGTCGAGGGCATCAACGCGGATCTACTGTGTCCGTTTCACTACCACGGCATCCATGACCAAGCCGTCGATTATACGGAGATCCCCTGGCGCAACGGGCGCTTCGATCCCAGTGATCTGAGCAACAAACTCGCGACCCGCGCGCGCGCCAAACATGCGCTTTCTGTGTGGCGGGAACTACGCCAGAGTCGCACCCTGGCATTCTGCGTCTCTCGTACTCACGCAGAGTTTATGGCGGACTATTTCTCCCAGGCGGGTATCCGAGCGGCGGCGGTGCACGCCAAGTCGGCAATGCCGCGTAATGCGGCATTAAAGCAACTGGAGGCTGGTAGTCTGGAGGTGATCTTCTCGGTCGATCTGTTCAACGAGGGCACCGACCTTCCCGCTATCGATACGGTGATGATGCTCCGACCGACGGAGTCGAAGATCCTGTTCCTGCAGCAGTTGGGGCGCGGTCTGCGGCTGCATCCCGGTAAGGATTATCTGCGGGTGCTGGATTTCATCGGTAATCACAAGGCGTTTCTGAACAAGCCGGAGTCCCTATTTGGAGTCTCCTCCCTGCGTGAATTCGTGCGGCGGCAACAGAACGGCAATCTGCCACTGCCCAAGGGCTGTTACGCCAACTATGAGTTGGGTGTGATCGGCTTTCTAAACGAAGTGATCAAGACCCTACCCAAAGGGATTGTTGATACCTACGAGCTGCTGAAGTTAGCGGAGCAGCGGCAGCCGAGTGCGGTTGAGATGTATCGTGCCGGGGTGAACTTTACACACATCAGGAGCAGATTTGGTTCATGGTTTGACTTGGTCGCAGATCGTGGAGGGCTGGACGAAGCACAGCAAAGGGTGCTGCAGCGCCATCGCCCCTACTTCCTTGAAGTCGAAAAGGCCGCCATGACCAAGTCGTACAAAATGGTACTGCTGGAGGCGCTACTGGAGCTCGATGGCTTCATCCATCCGCAGACCACCCAGGATCTGGCGATCCGTTCCGGCGAGATTCTGTTGCGTCGCCCGCCATTGATGAGGAAGGATTTGCCAGCACGTTTTCAGAATCTAGCTGAGGTTCTCGCTTCCAAACCTGGCCAATGGCTGACTTATTGGAACTCCAATCCAGTGAATGCCTTTGTGGGCGGCAATAAGAAACAGGGCAAGCCATTCTTTGAACTGGACGCGGATCGATTGAAGCCCAATTTTGAACTGACGGTCGAAGATCGTGATCTGTTCCACGCCATGGTCCAGGAATTGGCGAACTACAAGCTGGCCATGTACATGGATCGGGAGCAGAAGGGCGCAAAAGCCAGCGTGGTAAAGACGCCAACAGCCCCTGTGGAGGCCGGTGTGGTCTGGGACAAACTCCCATTCTTCCCCAACCTCAAGATCGCCTGCGGCCATTTCAAAGACGCAGATGGCGAAAACGAGACCCTGGTGAAAATCCCCACGCACTATCGTGCCGATTCTTCCCGCCACTTCATCGCCTGCGCCTCTGGCAACTCCATGGACGGCGGCAAGAACCCAATCCGCGATGGCGATTATCTGTTGTTGGAGCTAGTCAGCGCCGACCAAGCTGGCTCGATCAGCAACCAGATCATGGCTGTGGAGCGACAGGATGCGAGCGGCGACGACCAATATGTCCTGCGAGTGGTGCGAAAACGCGGCGATGGTGACTACTATCTCCAGGCGAACAACCCCGACTATGCAGACTTTGATGCCACAGAGGGAATGCGCCCCTTTGCGCGCCTGCGTGGGGTGGTTGCACAGGGAGAAGTGGTAGAAGGATGAGCGGGAAGAAGGGGAATTTCGAACTTCTGAATCATTGGGCACTGAAAATAAGAGGATAGCGGCAACTTATGGCAGAGACCATCCCCCCACTGAACCGACAAACCCTAGGCCGCATGACCTCCGGGGAAAAGCGTGTGGCACGGCGCCTGCAGGATCTGCTGGAAGATGATTATCTGGTCTGGTACGACATTCCCGTTGGCAAGAAGCGTCGCTATCCCGATTTCATCATCTTGCATCCTTCGCGGGGGGTGTTGTTTCTGGAGGTGAAGGACTGGAAGCCCGCGACCCTGAAGAAGATCAGCAAATCTGATGTGACTTTGCTGACAAACGCTGGTTTGGTTACCAAGCCACATCCTTTGGAACAGGCCCGGCAGTACACCTATAACGTGGTAGCGATGCTGTCGCACGACCCTCAACTCTGTCAGGCATCAGATGCCTATAAGGGCAATCTGATCATGCCTTATGGCTGGGGTGTTGTGTTCACCAATATCACCCGAAGGCAGATCGAGAAGGCAATCCCCGATGATATGCGCGAGGGGCTGTTGCCGGATCATCTGATGATCTACAAGGACGAGATCACCGAAAGCGCCAATGCCGAAAAATTCCAGGAACAGTTATGGGGAATGTTCCACTATCAGTTTGGCGGTACCCTGACCTTGCCGCAGATCGACCGCATTCGCTGGCACCTGTTTCCTGAGATCCGTATTGATGACTGTGGCCAGGCCGACCTCTTTACCGAAGGGGACGAGGAGCCGCAACCACTGGAACAGACCCTGCCCGATATCGTGAAGATCATGGACATCCAGCAGGAGCAGTTGGCGCGCAGCTTGGGTGAGGGGCACCGGGTGATCCACGGGGTGGCGGGTTCAGGCAAGACCTTAATCCTGGGTTATCGCTGTTTGCACTTGGCGCAGGTGATGAGCAAGCCGATCCTGGTACTTTGCTTCAACATTACCCTCGCAGCCAAATTGAGAGCCTTTATCTCTGCCAAGGGGATCGGCGGGCAGGTGCAGGTCTACCACTTCCATGATTGGTGTGGTCAGCAACTCAAGAGCTACCATGTGGAGCTGCTGGAGTCGGACCGGCCCTTCTGGGAGCGCGAGGTGGAGAGCGTGATCGACGCGGTCGACAAAGGATATATCCCCAGGGGGCAGTACGGTGCCCTGTTGATCGATGAAGGCCATGATTTTGAGGAGGAGTGGCTGAAGCTCGTGGTACAGATGGTCGACCCCGAAAGGAACTCCCTGTTGCTGCTCTACGACGATGCCCAGTCGATCTACAAAAAGGGCTCCGGCCTCGGTTTCAGTCTTTCCAGCGTGGGCATCCAGGCAAAGGGACGCACCACAATTTTACGCCTCAACTACCGCAATACCCGTGAGATTCTCCGCTTTGCTTACGCTTTCGCCAGTCACTACCTCGATCCAAAAAGTGCAGACGATGACCACATCCCCCTGATCGAGCCCGAGGCGGCAGGCAACAGTGGACCGGAGCCGGTGGTGCGCCGGTTCGACAGCCTGCCGGATGAGATCCACTACACGCTCAAGTGTCTGAAAAAATGGCATCAGCAGGGTGTACCCTGGCGCGATATGGCAGTGCTGTATGCTGCGGGGAACCAGGGACATGGGGTGGCGGCACAATTGCGGGTGGCCGACATCCCCCACGTCTGGCTGGGCAGCAAACAGTACAAGAGCACCTACGATCCGGGCGACGACCGGGTTACGGTACTGACCATTCATAGCAGTAAGGGGCTGGAGTTTTCCCGCGTCATCATATTGGGGATTGGCCAGCTGGGTGACGAACAGGCGAGGCAACCACAGAACGCCCGCCTGCTCTATGTCGGCATGACGCGGGCGCAGGAGTGTCTGTTAGTGACGACCTCTGCGGATAGTCTCTTTAGCCGCAGGTTACTGGATGTGTCAGCGGCTTAGCATTTGGCGGGATACGCCATCTCGATACCCCCTGCGGTCGTTGCTGCCTTCCAAGTTGGGTCGATTGCTACCACGGGTGGTCTCTTCAGCGGCCTTTTTAGCCAGGAATAGGGTCGATTCTTAATAGTCGAAGGCAGCAACAAACCCCGCATGATCCGATTCGGGAAATTTCCTGTCGCCACTGGCTGGCAGGCTCTCATCGTGCAGGTTCTCGTTGTGGATCTCGGTGTCCTGGAAGTGGGGCAGCAGGGACTGGGAGATCAGCATGTGGTCGAGCAGGTTGCCCTGGCCGTGATGGTAGTGGCTGAATCGTACCGAGTCGGGGATCGAGCGACTGCAGGGTATCAGCACCCGTGAACGCAGCTCGGGGTTGTTGGTGTTCTCTACCCGCCCGGCGATCGCCTCCACTGGCACCTCGCCTGGCTCTGCGTTGAAATCGCCGCAGACCAGGATGTTGGCCGCCGGCTCCTGATCGAACAGCTTGTCGAGCAAGATTCTGGTCTCCAGGGCTTGTCCGACCCGCTTGATGGAGGAGAGGAAGTAGCCCTCGGCCCAGGCGGCTGCGCTCTTCCAGCCGTAGTAGCCTTCTGTCTGATTCGTGATTTTAGTTGCCAGGCGGGATTTCAGATGCAGATTGATCAGGTGCAGCTGGCCCAGCTCGGGCACCTCGATCTGTGCATGTAGGATCGGCCGTTCCCATCGTAGATCCCTGGCCTCTGGTTCGGGGGGTAGGGCAGTGACCTTGCGGTATTGCAGTTTGTCGATGTGGTCGTTGCGATATTGCTGGACCTGGGTGATCGGGAAACGCGACAGGATCACCAGGTTGCGCTTGTTATATGGAGCATCGTCGCTGGTTCGGGTGAAGGCCCGCTCGTAGCCGGCGTAGTCGGTCCCCTCGAGCACTCGGTCGAGGGCGGAGAGGTTGCGTTTTGGATCATGCGCAGTGTGCCCTGGCAGCTCCTGTCCGTGCACCTCCTGCAGGCAGAGGATGTCGGCCTGTAGACGTTTCAGGCTACTTTTCAGGACCGGGATGCGCGCTTCCAGTTGCGGGTTGTGCTGATCCGGGTTGCCATCGAGGTTCTCGATGTTAAAGGTGGCGATTCTGATCATCTTGGTTCCTTCCAAAGTTGATGGGTGTGGCGCAGTGGTAGGAGCCTACTTTGTGGGTCTGTTTTTCAATCGACCGAGCAACGCTGGCGGTCCTGCAGTGTGGTGCACAGCGGCATCGGGGTCGAGCATAACCGTTAGCGGTGAGTCTGTAACCTGCCACTGCCCCTTGAGGTGATTGTCTGGCGTGCTGCCGGTGAAACCGACGAAGCTGTAGCGGCCGTAGTGGGGCAGCTTGCGGGCCAGACCGGCCAGTGCCTTGCTATTGTCGCTGGCAACCCAGCCGATCGTGCCGCCTTGCGGAGTGGCGCAGGCCAGCGCAAGGCTGCTGCCGGCGCGGGGCAGGCGCTCTGACTGCAGCCGGATTGTGTTATCGCTGAGCTGCGCCTGTCCCGCTGGCAGCAGCGCCTTGAGCTGCGGCAGGAAGCGGTTGTTCCAGCCCAGCAGCCAGACAGGGCGATCCTTAGGCAGAGCGGTGAGTTGCTCGTCAGCAATGATCTCGATGCCGGGATAGCCCACCGCCCACTGCTGTGCGAGCTGCCGGTAGGCAGATTTGAGCGACTGCGGGGCGTTGGCAGGAAGCACGATCAGAGCCTCCTCACTGCCGAACAGTTTGCTCAGGGTCTGTGGTGCCTCACCGGGTAGGATCTGGCGAAATAGGTCGTACCAGGGATCCAGGTCGACCTGCACCGGCGGTTGCCTGAGCTTGAGCTCAAACGCTTGCTCACGCTGTTTCATCAGCAGCCGGGTGCGGCGTGAGCCGCCGTCGGCAAAGTGGGTTAGGATAGGTGCCTCCAGGATGAAGAGCGGCTCTGGCTGGGTCTGGACAACCTTCCCCTGGAGAAGGTAGCCACCGTTCTTCTGAGAGCTGAGCTGTAGATCGCGCAGCTCAAGCCGCGGGGCACCGGTACGGTCGGTCCACTGCTCGAAAAACTCCCCAAGATCCCGCTTGCTGACACTCTCGAAGGCCTGTTTCAGCTCTTGGTATCCGGCCTGTTTGAAGCGGTTGTCGGTATAGAAACGGCGCAGCCCTTCGATGAAGGAGTGGTCACCCAGGCTGCGGCGCAGCATGTGAAACAGCATCAGGCTCTTGTCGTAGCCGACCGCTTGGCTCGCCCCAGAGTGGCGGGAGCGGAACTGGCTGAGCGGGAAGTCGTTGCCGGAACGCACAAAGTCGGCATAGCGCAGCAGCCCCGCGCGGCGGTATTCGGCCCCTTTGCCGTGCAGCTCCTTGAGGGCGTGGTCGGCCAGATAGCTGGTTAGCCCCTCGCTCCAGTTGCCGCCGGCATACTCCACATAGACGCCGTTGCCCCACCAGTTGTGTAGGATCTCGTGGGGGTAGGAGGTGTGGATGATGAACGGCAGGCGGATTACCCGTGGCCCAAGCAGGGTGAACGATGGCATGCCGTAGCCGCTCTCCCAGAAGTTCTCCACCAGGGCGAACTTGCGGTAGGGATAGGGGCCGAGCAGCTCACTGTAGAGTGCCAGATAGCGATGTGTCGCCTCGAGATAGCGCTGTGCCAGCGCCGCGTTGGGCTGACGCAGATAGACTTGGGCCTCGACACCCTGCGACTGCTCTCGGTAGAGCTGAAAAGGGGCGGCGATCAGGTAGATGTCGTCTTGCGGTTGGCTGGCTTGCCAGCGGATCTGCCTCTCTGCGTTGGTCTCAGGCCCGTCGCCCTGGCTCACCGCCAGCCAGCCGTCGGGCAGCTCCACCTGGAGAGAAAAGGTCTGCAGTTGATCACCAAACAGTGGATACCAGGCGACCCCGTTGTCGAGGAAGACTCCGCCCTCAGAGATGGTGCCGCGCATCTGTTGGCGGGAACGCCCTGGGCTCTCCTGCAGCTGGCTGAAGTCGTGCACGATCTTCCCCGAATATTTGAGGGTGAAGCGGCGCTGTTTCTCCGGCAGGCTGACCCGGTAGTGGGTCAGCGGCAGCTCGCCCTCTTGGCTGCTGAGCTGGGAGAGCGTCGCGCCGGGGGTTAGAATCTCCACCTGCAACGCCCCATGCAGGATGAATTCGGCGGTGACGCCTGTGGGCAGGGTGATCTGGTCTCTGACCTGCAGCCTGCCGCTTGCCGGATCGAGCTGGATCTCTATCTGATGGTCGATGACAGCGGCCTCAACCCAGCTGGCCGAGAACAGCAGGATAAGCAGGGAACAGAGATGTTTTTTCAAGGTCGGAGAGCCCATGTGGTGAGTCAGGCTTGGAAGATTACCGCGAAACTAAAGGGTTGCAACAGTCGAAGGACAAATGATGTTTATGAAGATGGTGAGAGTGCTGGTGTTCGGTTTGATAGTGATGAGTACTGCTTTGCAGGCACAGGAGAGCAGTGAGAGCGATCAGACAACCAGCGCTGGTGTGCTCGATCTGGCCGCTCTGGATGACATGACGGGGTTGCTGGAGAAGCTGCGGGATCGGCGCGTGGTGTTGGTCGGCGAGACCCACGACCGCTACGATCACCATCTGGCACAGCTGGCGGTGATCAAGGGGATGTATGCGCAGAACCCCGATATGGCGATCGGCTTGGAGTTTTTCCAGCAGCCGTTCCAAGCGGTGCTGGATCGTTTCATCGCTGGCGAGATTGACGAGCAGGGCCTGGTGCGGGAGAGCGAGTATTTTGAACGCTGGCGCTACGACTACCGCCTCTACCGACCAATCTTCCAGTTCGCGCGGGAGAAGGGCATCCCGCTGATCGCGCTCAATCTGGAGGCTGAGCTGACCGGCAAGGTTTCCAAAGACGGCATAGAGGGCCTGAGCGAGGTGGATCGTAGCCGGATTCCACAGCAGATCGACCGCAGCGACGATGCTTACAAGGCTCGCCTGAATGAGATATTCCAGCATCACCCCCATCCCGAAAAGCGCAACTTCGACCACTTCTATGAGGTGCAGCTGTTGTGGGATGAGGGCATGGCAGAGTGCGCCGCTCGCTGGCTCAACGCGCACCCCGGCAGCCGCATGGTGGTGCTGGCGGGGGCCGGGCATATCATCTACGGCTCAGGCATCCCGAATCGTCTGAAGCGACGCATCGACGGCGATTTGGCGCTGGTGCTGCCGCTGGGTGAGGCGGGTGTCGATCCCACAATGGGCGACTACATGCTGGTGACCCGCAAGCAGACCCTGCCGCGCAGTGGTCTGCTGGGTGTCTATCTTGATACCGAGAAGTCACCGGTCAGGATCAGCGGCTTCTCTGATGGTAGCGGCGCAGAGGCGGCGGGTGTGCAGGAGGACGACCGGCTGCTCAGTGTCGCCGGACAGCCGGTGGCGAGCTATGCCGATATCCGCTTTGTGCTGATGGAGCACAGCCCGGGAGAGCGGGTGCAGGTCGAGATTCAGCGGGACAATTTTTTTACCGGTACGATGACCCACTCATTGGAAGTGGAGTTGCATTGAGCCAGGGAGCCTGCCGATCTGGCGCTGTGCTATGCTGCGCCGCTTTATCGGCACGACCCTTTGATCCATGAAGCGACCTGAACTACTCTCCCCGGCGGGGACCATCAAGAACCAGCGTTACGCCTTCGCCTATGGCGCCGATGCGGTCTACGCTGGCCTGCCGCGCTACAGCCTGCGGGTGCGCAACAACGACTTCCGCCCGGAGAATCTGCAGATCGGCATCGACGAGGCTCACTCGTTGGGCAAGCAGTTCTTTCTCGCCGCCAATATCATGCCTCACGGCGCCAAGCTGAAGACCTTTATCGACGACATGGCGCCGGTCATCGCAATGGGACCGGATGCGCTGATCATGTCCGATCCCGGCCTGATCCTGCTAGTGCGTGAGCGTTGGCCGGAGCTGCCGATCCACCTCTCGGTGCAGGCTAACACCATGAACGCTGCAGCGGTGCGTTTCTGGCAGCAGCAGGGGCTGAGCCGGGTGATCCTCTCCCGGGAGCTGTCGCTGGAGGATGTGGCGGAGATCCGCCAGGCGTGCCCCGAGATGGAAATCGAGGTCTTCGTGCATGGCGCGCTCTGCATCGCCTACTCTGGGCGCTGTCTGCTCTCCGGCTACTTCAACCACCGCGACGCCAACCAGGGCACCTGCACCAACGCCTGCCGCTGGGAGTATGGGGTGGGCCAGCCGGTGGCCGCGCCGAGCCTCTCCGATACTAGTCAGCCGCGTCACCCGTCGGCGGATGGCATCTACTATCTGGAGGAGCCGGGCCGCCCCGGCGAGCTGATGCCGGTGTTCGAGGATGAACACGGCACCTACATCATGAACTCCAGGGATCTGCGCGCGGTGGAGCACGTGCAGCGGCTGGTGGAGATTGGTATTGACTGCCTGAAGATCGAGGGGCGCACCAAGTCCCACTACTACACTGCCCGCACTACCCAAGTCTACCGTCAGGCGATCGACGACGCCGTCGCCGGCCGGCCATTCCGCCCTGAGCTGATGGCCGATCTAGAGAGTCTCGCCAACCGTGGCTACACTGACGGCTTCTACCAGCGCCATGAGAGCCAGGAGTTGCAGAACTACCGCTTCGGCAGCTCCCAGACGACGCGCCAGCAGTTTGTCGCCGAGGTGATCGGGGGGGCGGCTGATGGTTGGGTCGAACTCGACATCAAAAATAAACTGCGACTGGGGGATGAGGTGGAGTTGCTCACCCCGCAGGGTAACCGGCGGTTTCGACTCGAGGAGATGACCGACCTGGATGGTGGGCCGATGCAGGAGGCGCCGGGGGGCGGTTACAAGGTGCGGGTACAGCTGCCGCTGGAGGCGGGGCAGGGGGCCGAGCTGGGCCTGCTCTGCCGGTTTCTCGATCAGGAGAGCCGTGCATGAAGATTGGCCTGAGAGTCGAGGTGGCGACCCTGCAGGGCGCGCTGGAGGGTGTGCCACGCCTGCTTAAGTTGTTCGATGAGTATCAGCTGCGAGCCAGTTTCTTTTTCTCACTGGGCGCCGACCGTGCGAGTGTTGGAGGGGGGCGGTGGTTCAACCCGCAACAATGGGGATATCGGCGGCGTACCGCCTCGCTCGACCTACCCAAGGTCGGTTTGGCCCGGCTGTTTACGGCCCCGCCGGTGATTGCCAGCAGGGCAGCGGATCTGATCCGTTCTGTCTCTGCGGCGGGGCATGAGGTGGGTATCGCCTGTGATGACCGCTTGGCGTGGCTGGCGGATGCCGCCGATGCGGATGCTGGCTGGACCCGGCAGCAGATGGATCGTGCCGCCAAGGTGTTGCGTGACATCACGGGTGAGGCGGCACAGATCAGCGCCGCGCCGGGCTGGCAGCTCAATCCCCATCTGCTGGCGTGGCAAGCCGGGCAGGGCTTGCGCTTTGCCAGTGACACGCGGGGCCGCTCGGCCTTCCTGCCGGTGCTGCAAGGGGTGGAGAGCGGGGTGGTCCAGCTGCCCACCACCCTGCCGACCGCCGATGAGTTGATCGGCCAGCCCGGCATCAGCCTGGATAACCTGCACGAGTTCATCTTCTCCGAGAGTCGTCACCTGCTGCCCAATGGGCACATCTATTCGTTGCGGGCTGAGTGCGAGGGGCTGAGCCAGCTGTCGCTGATGGAGAAGTTGCTGGTGATGTGGAAAGGCTCTAGTGACGAACCCCTGACGCTGGGGGAACTCTATGATGCCCTCGATCTGGAAAAGCTGCCGCGCCACCAGGTCGGCTGGGGTGAGGTGACGGGGCGGCCCGGCTATTTGGCGATGCAGAGCCTGCCGCTGGAGTGATCTCGAAATGGGGCTGTAGGAGCGCCGCTAGCGGCGCGATGCTGGGGGTGGCCAGCGGGTGTTTGCTTCGCGCTGCAAGCAGCGCTCCTACGCTTTGATCAGGTGGCGGATCTGCTCCCACAAGTCAGGAAAGCGCTGCCGGATCGCCTCGGCTCGGGCCAGTTCCATGTCGGCATAGTCGAAGCCGGGGGAGACCGCCTCGCTGATCAGGGCGAACTCGCCGTCGATCAACTCTGATGCTTTCCAGCAACCACCTTCAACGATTAGCTGCGGTGTTTGACCAGCGCTGACCTCTGTACCCATGATCCGCTGCTCAAGCCGGCCATCCGGCTGGATGAGAGTGTAGCGCAGAGGTGCACCGGCGTGGAAGTAGTGGAGGATGTTGGAGCGATTGCGGTGCAGATGCCCGACAGGGGCGTCGTCGGTGAGCAGGTAGTAGATTGAGGTGAGACGGTGGCGCGGGCCGTTGGGGGTCTGGATCTCACCGGCTGACTGGTAGCTGCGGCGGAAGTAACCACCCTCCAGATGAGGCTTCAGACCGAGGGCGTCGATGATCTCCTGTTTTTTCACGCTGGTCCTGGCCCTGGGTGTCCGGCGAGTCAGATTTTCTCGTCCTCTTCTGGGCGACTGAACTGCTCCTCCATCTTCTCTTCGATGAGCTCGCGCAGGCGCTGTTCCAGATTTGTGTCGAGCTCTTCGTGGAGGATGCGTCGCGCCTCTTCCAGCGCCATGTCGATCGACTCGTCGATGGCATTCTGCACGATCGGGCGCAACTCCCGGATCAGCTGTGATGTGACTCCCTCGCGAATGATGGCGACCAGGGTGGGATTGCCGGGCAGCCCCAGCGGCCCCGCCTCTTCGGTGGCGGTGGCTTTCTGCTCCAGCCGGGGCGGCTCGATGGGGAGTGTCTCCGGCTCCACCACATCGCTCAGCAGGGGAATATCCTGGTTCTGGTCGTTCATAAGTCGATATTATGGGTGTTCATGGGGTAGCCCCGATCGCGGTAGAAGCGAAATCGCTTTCGGCCACTGCGTTTTACCTCGGGTTCGCGGTCGATCAGCTCGGCAACCCGTGAAAAGTGGCTGAAGAAGTTGGGCACCTCGGGTGCCAGGTTGATCAGCACATCCTGCTCTTCGCCGGCATCGCCGCTGCTGCCGATGATTACCGGCGTGGTGGTGGCATCGGCACTGCCGAGCAGGCCGTGGGGGATGAAGCTGCCTTGGCGGAAGGTCCAAAGCAGGCGTTCCATGTGGCGTGCCTCGTCGGCTGAAACGGTGTGGATAAAAACCCGGCGCCCCTGATGGTAGATCTTCTCGGTTAGCCGGCAGGCGAGGCTGTAGCGGTTGATGCGCGCCTTGTCGTCGAGGATGTAGAAGTCAACCTGGGTCATGGGCGTAGCCGGATTGGACAATGCTGCTGTTGTCAGTCACTCAGTTTACACCGGTTGAGCAGAAACTGGCTCAACAGGGGGACCGGGCGACCGGTGGCGCCTTTTTGGGCGCCGCTCAGCCAGGCAGTTCCGGCGATGTCGAGGTGGGCCCATTTGAGTTTTTTGGTGAAGCGCGAGAGAAAGCAGGCGGCGGTGATTGTGCCCGCCTCTTTTCCGCCGATATTGGCCATGTCGGCAAAGTTGCTGTCGAGCTGTGGCTGGTAGTCGTCCCATAGTGGTAGCCGCCAGGCGCGGTCACCGCTATGGGTGCCGGCGGCCAGCACCTCGTCGGCCAGGGCGTCATTGTTGGCCAGCAGTCCTGAGGTGTGTTTGCCCAGGGCAACGATGCAGGCGCCGGTGAGGGTGGCGATGTCGATAATCGCCGCCGGCTTGAAGCGTTCGCAATAAGTGAGGGCGTCGCACAGGATCAGTCTCCCCTCAGCGTCGGTATTGAGCACCTCGATGGTCTGGCCTGACATGCTGGTGACGATGTCGCCGGGTTTGTTGGCGTCGCCGTCGGGCAGGTTCTCGGAGGCCGGCACTACGCCGATCACGTTCAGCGGCAGCTCCATCTCAGCACAGGCTTGCAGGGTGCCGATGACGCTGGCGCCGCCGCACATGTCGTACTTCATCTCATCCATCGCGGCGGCGGGCTTGAGGGAGATGCCGCCAGCGTCGAAGGTGAGCCCTTTGCCGACCAGCACCACCGGCTTGCTGCCGTTCTTGCCACCCTTGTATTCGATGATGATCAGCTTGGCTGGCTGGCGGCTGCCGCGGCTGACCGAGAGCAGCGCCCCCATGCCGAGCGCTTCCATGCGTTTCTCTTCGAGGATCTGCACCTTCAACTTGGCATTGCCGCGCCCCAGTTTTTGGGCCTGCGCGGCGAGGTGGCTGGGGGTGCAGATGTTGCCGGGGAGGTTCGCCAGATCTTTGGCAAGGGTCATGCCGTTGGCGATGGCTTGGCCGTGGGCCAGGGCCCGCTGGGCCTTTTTGGTGTAGCGCCGGTCGTTGAGGAAGAGGGTGAGGCGTTTCAGCGGGCGGGGGTTCTTTTTGGCGTCGCTTTTGAGTTGGTCGAAGTGGTAGAGGGCCTCCTCTGCTGCGATCACCCCATCGCGCACCGCCTGGTAGAGCGAGGCGTCGTTGAGTGTCAGGTCGCTCAGGCAGCAGATGGCGTTGCTGGCCTGTCCCTTGTCGAGGGTTTTGACCACACCGCTGATCGCTTTGCGGTAGGCTTTGATATCGAACTCCCGAGCCTTGCCGAGTCCCACCAACAGCAGACGCTCCGCTTGGATACCGGGCACATCGAACAGCATCAGTTGCTGGCCGGCGTCGCCATCCATCTCGCCCCGTTTCAGCAGCTGGCTGAGATAGCCTTTGCTGGCTTTGTCGATCAGCTTCGCCGGTGGGGTGAGTTGGCGCCGTGAGTGCACCCCGATCACCAGGCAGGCGGTACGCTGTTTGGCGGGGTCTCCCGATTTAATGCTGTATTCCATTCGGATCAGGCCTCTATTTGTTCGTCTTCTGCTCATATCCTGCGGAGGAATCCGGTAGGATAGGCGGCTTGGGGAGCCTCTGGTCTACCCCCTTGAGCATATTGCCCGCGGGGCCAATCCCGGAAAGCCAATATGACGCGTAGTCTACCGAATCATTACCGTTTTACCATCGCCCTGTGATTTCCCGAATCGACCGCTATCTGCTGCTGGAGGTGTTCAAGGCGCTGTTTGCGATCTTGCTGGTGCTGCTGTTGATTATGCTCAGCCAGAGTTTTGTCGCCTTTCTCAAGCAGGTGGCGGTGGGCGAGTTTAATCAGGATGTGGTGTTCAAGCTGCTCGGTCTGCAGATGGTGCGTTTTCAGGCACGGCTGATTCCACCTGCCTTTTTCTTTGCTGTGCTCTATGCGGTGGGACGCATGCATCGGGATAGCGAGATGATCGCGCTGCAGGCCTGCGGTGTGGGTGGCTGGCGGGTGTTTCGACCGATCCTGATGGCGGCAGTGCCGATGGCGCTGCTGGTAGCTTGGTTGTCGATGGTCGTGGAACCTTGGGGGATTCGTCTGAAGGCGGAGATTATTGCGGCCCAAAAAGGGCAGACGAGCGCCCTGGCGGGGGTCTCTCCGGGGCGTTTCAATGAGTACAGTCGTGGCAACCTGGTGTTCTATGTGGAGTCATTTTCTGCAGATGGTCGCCGCATGCACAAGATCTTTGTGCAGCACCGCCGTAACGGTAATCTTGATGTGATCAGCGCGGCTGAAGGTTATCAACGGGTGGATCCAGAGAGCGGTTTCCGCTATCTGGTGCTGGAGAAGGGCTTTCGCTACCAGGGAGAGCCTGGGCGGGCCGATTACACCGTGAGTGAATTTGCCTCTTATGCTCTGCGTATCGGTGAGGCACCGCCGGCGGTGGGCGTCCGCTCCCGCAGCAGTCTGCCGACGCTGATGTTGCTGGCAGCAGATGAGATTCGTTTTCGTGCCGAATTCCAAAAGCGACTGGCGCCGGTGCTGGCGGTGTTGGTATTTACTCTACTGAGTCTGCCGCTGAGCCGTTCTCTGCCCAGGCAGGGTCCGTCCGGACGGATCCTGCTGGCATTTCTGATCTATGCGCTCTACCTGAGCCTGCAGGGAGCCTCACAAAACTGGATGGTGGATGGCAAGATCCCTAGCTGGCTCGGCATGTGGTGGGTGCACGTCTGCACCGCGCTGCTGGCGCTGGCACTGATGCTGCCGGAGCAGGTCTGGTATCGACGTTGGCGGCGGCGTCTCAGGGGACGTAAGACAGGATGAATCTGCTCGATCGCTATATCGGCCGTGCGGTTGCTTTCGGTATGCTGCTGACACTCAGCCTGGTGTTGGTGCTGATCGCCTTCTTCTCCTTGGTCAATGAACTCGAGGAGGTGGGCAAGGGAGCTTATACCACCGCCATGGCGTTCAGCTATGTGGGGCTGATCCTGCCGCGTTTTGCCTATGAGATATTTCCGGTCGCCACCCTGCTTGGCAGTCTGATCGGGTTGGGGTCACTGGCCAGCAGTTCTGAACTGATTGCGATGCGGGCGGCTGGGGTATCAGTGTCGCGTATTGTCGGCTCGGTGCTGAAGACCGGTCTGGTGTTGCTGGTGGTGGTGGTGGCGGTGGGCGAGATGCTGGCACCGTTGAGCGAGCAACGAGCCCAGCGCATGAAGATGGAGGCGTTGTCGAGCCAGGTCGCGCTGCAGACGCGCTATGGTTTCTGGTCCCGGGATGGGGATACTTATATCAATATCCGCGCTTTTTTGCCCGATTCGAGTCTCGCCGATGTTTATATTTATGAGTACGACCCGGACCACTCGATGCGGCGCATCACCCATGCCAGACGGGCGGTGCTGATCGATGGAGAGTGGGAGCTGCAGGATCTGGCGCAGAGTGACTTCTGGGAGCAGAAGATCTTCAGCCGGGAGCTGGCGGGGCTGCGCTGGCCCGGCCTGTTGGAGCCGGAGTTGTTGGATGTGGTGACGGTGCAACCCCATATGCTGCCGGCCTGGGATCTCTGGGCCTATGTGGTGTTTCTCAGGCAGAACGGCCTGAGTGCGGCCCAGTATGAGGTGGCGTTCTGGAGCAAACTGGTGGTGCCGCTAGTGACGCTGGTGATGCTGTTTCTCAGCATCCCGTTCGTGTTTGGCCCGCTGCGCAGTGTCGGGATTGGTCAGCGGGTTTTTACTGGCGCGGTGGTCGGTACGCTGTTCTTCATGTTTAACCGAGTCTTCACTTACCTTGGCGTGGTCTACGAGTTCAATGCCCTGTTTACCGCGGCCTTTCCCACGCTGTTGTTCCTGTTGGTGGCACTGTTGTTTTTCCGCCGCGTCACCTGAGTCTGGCGTACTGGCTGTTTTTCTCATCCCTTCGTGTGAGTTGGTGCCCGGATAAAGAAAGTGCATCCCTAACCGATATAGGTTAGCAGGGCTGGAATGCATGTAAGGTCACCATCAGTTGATGCAACAACGACTAAATTCACTCTACAGATTGTTTCTCCTGATCCTGCTGGTTGCTGTGGTCAACGGGCCGCATGCCGCGCCGGTAGATGATGTCATCTATATGGCGGAGGTGAACTATGCGGAGTGGGCGTTTGTCAGCAGCCAGATCAGTTGTGAACTGAAACATGAGATCCCTGGGTTTGGAGTTGCACGTTTTCTACAGATTGCCGGTGAGAAGTTCCATTTTTTGATCGACAGCTATCAGCCGGTTCCGAGAAAGGGGCGTGCAGAGATGTGGGAGATCTCCCCCAGCTGGGAGCCGGGCACGCCTGATCCTCTGGTGCAGACACTGCAGATTGAGCCTGGGTTGAGACCGGTGCTACTACAGCGACAGCCAGCTTCCTGGTTGCTTGCATCCCTTGCCAAAGGGCAGATTGGCAGCATCGGTTTCACCGATTGGGATGATAAACGTAAGCAAGTGCAGCTACGGCTCTCACCGGTCAACTTTCAACGTCCCTATCTGGAGTTTCGCAAGTGCTTGAAGGCGTTGCCGGAGAAGGGGTTTGCTGACTATCGCTATAGCGAAGTTCGGTTTGCGCTTAACCTGCACGATCTGGATGCGTCCGCCAAGGCACTACTCAAGGAGCTGGCCGATTACCTTAAGCGGGATGAGCGGGTGAGATCGGTGCGCATTGAAGGCCATGCCGATGATCAGGGGCGCAGAAAATATAATCTGAAGCTCTCTGAGCGTCGTGTCATGGCGGTCAAAGCCTATCTGGTCGAACAGGGGGTGGAGCAAGCAAGACTGGCAACCTTCCACTACGGGGAGTCCCGTCCTAAGGTCCGTAGCCGCAGTCAAAAGGCCCGCGCGAAAAACCGCCGGGTGGAGATTCTCCTGAGCAAATAGGGGTGCGGCAGGATAACCTTGCCGGACGGTTTGCATCTGCCGTGCGCTCAAGCACAATGCTCCCTTTTCTGGGAGGTTGGCATGGGGAGTCGGTTATTCTGGCTGTTTCCTGCGCAGTCGCGTTATCTGCCGGGACATCGCTGGATCAATATCACGCTGCGTACCCTGCATCTGGTTGGCATTGCCGGTATCGGCGGTGGCTTTTTCTATGCTGCAGAGGGGGATCTATGGAAATCTTTTCTCTGGCTGACCCTGGGCAGCGGCCTGTTGCTCAGTCTACTCTTCATCTATGCCAACGGCATCTGGCTGCTGCAGTTGCGTGGTCATGTGATCATGCTGAAGCTGTTGTTGCTCTATGGGGTGACGCTCTGGCCTGAGTGGGCACCCTGGTTGGTGGTCCTGGTTGTGATTCTGTCAGGTTGGATCTCTCATGCGACTGGCGATGTTCGCTACTATTCCCTCTTCCATCGCAGACGCCTGGAACGGCTGGACCCTAACGAGTGAGGTTTGCCGACCTTTGCCTGTGTAACCCGGCCCCTCAGAATTACTGGATGCGGAAGAACCCGATCCGCTGCTGCATATCCAGGGCCTTCTGCTTCATGGCGGCAGAGGCGCTGGATGTCTGTTCCGCCAGTGAGGCGTTCTGTTGGGTCATGGCGTCCATGTTGGTGACAGCGTGGTTAATCTGATCGATTCCCGATGCCTGTTGCTGGCTGGCGGCGGCGATCTCCGCAATGATGTCGCCAACCTTTTTTACCCCGCCAAGGATGTCTTCCAGCGTGGAGCCTGAGCGGTTTACCAGTTCAGAACCACTCTGTACTTTTTCGACTGAATCCTGGATCAGCGTCTTGATCTCCTTTGCTGCGGTAGCAGAGCGGGAGGCAAGGTTGCGCACCTCCATAGCGACAACGGCAAATCCTCGGCCCTGTTCTCCAGCGCGGGCCGCCTCCACTGAGGCGTTGAGTGCCAGCAGGTTAGTCTGAAAGGCGATCTCGTCGATCACGCCGATAATCTCTGCAATGCGGTTGGAGGCGGTGTTGATCTCCTGCATCGCCTGAATCGCCTCGCTGACAACCTTTCCTCCCTCCTCGGCGTGTTGCCGGGCGCTGGCAGCTAGTTGGTTGGCCTGTTGTGCATTGTTGGCGTTGTTGCGCACGGTGCTGGTGAGCTCCTCCATGCTGGAGGCGGTCTCTTCCAGGGAGGAGGCCTGCTGTTCGGTGCGGCTCGAAAGTGCCGAGTTGTCACGGGTGATATCAGCCGACTGCGCGGCGATCATGTCGGTGGAGGTGTGGAGTTCCCTGATCACCTGCTGCAGATTGTCCAGGGTCTGGTTTACGTCCTCTTTGACGGTGCCGAATGTGCCCTGGTATTCGCCGTTGATCGAGTGGGTGAGATCGCCCTTGGCCATCTTGCTCATTGCGCGCTCGATGTCGCTGAAAACGTTGGAGAGCTGCTCCATCAGTTTGTTGAAACCGGTGCCGAGTTGCAGCAGGAAACCGCTTTTGCCGGTCAGGTCGATGCGCTGTTGCAGATCGCCGCGACCGGCGGCCTCCACCAGGGCGTCGATCTGCTCTTCGACCAGGATCTGATCGGTTCGGTCCACCCACTGGGTGACCCGGCCGCGATATTCGCCCTGATCATCGTAGACCGGCGAGGCAATCAGGTGCAGCTTGTGGCCGGTGATTTCGGTGTCGTACTGCTGTTGAGTGTCGAGGCGGGATTGATAGGCCTTCACCAGGGCGGAGTCGGTAAACAGACTGCTGAGTGAGCTGCCGATCATCTGTTGATGGTCAAATTCAGGCACTTGCTCTCGCAGCTGAGGCGCCATGGTTTCAAATAGGCTGATTGCGGCTTGATTGATGTAGATCAGTTTGTTCTGGTCATTGGAGACGGTAACTGGGCTGGAGACGTGGTCCAGCGCGTAGCGGATGCGCAGATTCTCCGCGGCGATCTGCTGCTCTTGTTCGATCCGCTTGCGCAGATCGGCCTGCATGGTATCGAGGGATTTGAGTAGAGCACCGGTCTCATCCTGCCGGCTGGTATCGATGCGGTTATCGAGATTGCCTTTGGCGATGCCGTTGGCGATCCCGACAGCGCGCATCAATGGGCGGGTGATGTTGTTGGCAAGCAACCAGGCAAGTAGCGCTACCAAGATTACTACCAGCAGGCCGAGCAGCAGAAAGCTGAGTCGGCTCTCTTCGTAGATCGTGGTGGTCTCCTGCTGGGCCGTGTCGATAGCCTGGCGCTGGTGGGTGATCAGCTGCTCGATCGAGCTGTTGATGTGGTTCAGCAGGGGGGTCAGTTCGGAACGGATCAGGTAGGCATCGGAACGCCAGCGGTCACTGCCGTGGAGTTCCACCAGTTGCTTCAGGTTTTCCAGGAACATTGGCAGACTAGCGCTGAAATTTGCGTAGGCTTCCTCCTGCTCAAAATTGAGCAGATCTCCTGACTCAGCGAGGGCCTCGGTCTGTTGGAGCACCCTGTCGGTATAGATCTTCAGGTTATCGAGGGCGGACGAGGTGCGGAACGCAAGATAGAGGCGCAGTTCGTTATTCAGGTTGGCCCAGCTGAATCTGAGGGCATTGATCTCGGCCAAGAATGTCTTGCGCTCTTCGCTGGCATCCTCCGACTCTTCCGCAAGGATCATCTGGCCGAGTTGCTGGATCATTTCACGAAATATGGGGTTGATGTGTTCGCTGGCGTAGGCGATGGCCGGGATGTTTTCGTTATCACTCTGGGCCAGGGTGAGCATTCTTTCGCGAAACCCTTTGAATTTGACGATATCCGATGTGATCGCAGCGACCAGCTGGATGCTGGCTGGGTCGTTCTGGATGGCCGGAAGCTTTCGCAGTGCCTGCAATAACTCGGTGACCTTGGTCAGCCCCTCCTGATAGGCGGCCTTGTGTTGGGGCTCTTTGCTCAGCAGGTAGAAGCCTAGAGCTGAGCTGGTGCGCTGCAGGCTGGCGGCGATCTCCATCGAACGTAGCACGGCGGGCTGGGTGTGGTTGACTACCTGGTTGACCTGATCGTGCACGCCCGAAAGGCTGCTGATTGCACTGCTTCCCTGAATTACCAGAACGATAAGGACAAGGCCAAAGGCACTGAAGAGTTTGTGTCGAATGGAGAGGTTGTTGATCACCATTAACATGGTTTCCCCCGCAGTGTTATCACCGCCAGACTCCATGCGGTTTGAGTATATAAGGATGACGCTCTTGGCGTGTATCGACTCCCCTTGATGATTCTTTAATTGGCGTTTTTTGGGTTTTTTCTTGGGCTGGAGAAGGTGGGCGTTGGATGGTCGGTGCGGTGTTAGGTGTTTTCCTGGCGTCCATAGAGCGAGTAGTAGAGGCCGTCGTTCGCGATAAGCTCTTCGTGGCGGCCCTGTTCTACGATGCATCCATCTTCGAATACCAGTACTCGGTCGGCCTGGCGAACCGCGCTCAGACGGTGGGCGATGATGATGGTGGTGCGGCCCTGTAGAAACGCCTGCAGAGCGGCGTGCAGCTTGCCCTCGGTGGTGGTATCCAGTGCCGAGGTCGCCTCGTCGAGGATCACCACCTTAGGGTCGCTGAGCACCATGCGGGCGATCGCCAAGCGCTGGCGCTGACCGCCGGAGAGGCGCACCCCGAAGCGGCCAATCAGGGTGTCGAGCCCCTCATTCATGGCAGCGATGGTCTGATCCAGCTGGGCTACCTTGAGGGCCTGCCAGAGTGCTGGGTCCGATATCTCCCTGCCCAGGGTCAGGTTGAGCCGCACGCTGTCGTTAAGCAGCGCCGGGTGTTGCAGCACGGTGGCGACATTGTCGCGCACCCGATCCATACCAATCTGCTCGACGGGTATGCCGTCAAATAGTATCTGGCCGGAAGAGCTGGGATAGAGCCCAAGCAGGATCTGTACCAGGGTGGTCTTGCCGCCACCACTGGCGCCAACGAAGGCGACCTTCTCACCGGCAGCGATCTTCAGCGAGACATCATGCAGCACCTGTGGGCCATCACCATAGGCAAAGCCGATTTGTTGAAGTTCCACCGAGACGGTCTGCTTGCCTGTGAACGGATCTTGCTGGTGGGGGAAGCGGGGTTCAAGTTCGACCTGTAACAGGCGATTGATCCGGCTCAGCGCCGCCTGGGCGCTCTGGAAGGCGTATTGCACACTCAATACCTCCTGCACCGGCCCCATCATGAACCAGAGATAGGCGAACACTGCCAGCATCTGCCCGATGCTGAGATCGGAGTAGAGCACCATCAACATGCTCAGGGCGCGAAAAACGTCGAAGCCAAACAGGAAGATGACGAAGGAGAGTCGCCCGGCGGCGTCGCTTTTCCAAGTGAAGGCCGCTGAGTGGTGGCGGATCTGGTCGGCCTTATCGATGATGCGCTGGATGTAGTGGTGCTCGCGGTTGCTGGCGCGGATCTCCTGAATTGCATCGAGGGTCTCCTGGAGTGATTCCTGGAACAGCTGGTAGGCGGAGTTCTCCTGCTTCTTCAGCCGCTTCACCTTGTGCGCGAACAGGGTGGTGAACCAGATCACCAGGGGGTTGAGTAACAGGATAAACAGCGCCAGCTGCCAGTTCATCCAGAGCAGCACCACTGCGGTGCCGAGGATGCTTAGCACCGCCACCAGAAATTTGCTGGTGGTGATGCTGACAAAGTTGTCCACCGCATCCAGATCGGTCACCAGATGCGAGGCGACGGTGCCGCTGCCCAGGGTTTCGTAGGCAGACATGGAGATGCGCTCCAGCCGGCAGAGCAGATCGCGGCGGATATGGAACACCACATCCTTGGCGATACAGGTAAACTGGCGAGTCTGCCAGACTCCCAACAGCAGGGCGATCAGCCGCAGCAGGATGGTCAGCAGCAGAACGGCGCCGATGTAGAGGAACGGCCCATGCCATGTGCTGGGGAAGAGCTGATCCATGATTGCCACTGCCCGGCCTGGCTGGTCTAGCAGTACCTCATCCACCAGCAGCGGGATCAGCAGCGGAATCGGCACCGCGACGATTGCGCCAAGGATGGCGATTAGATTGGCGGCCAGCAGCTCACGCCGGTGGCGGAGCACCATGCTCGTCAGTTCATTCCAGCTGTAGTCGTTACTGCGTAACCGGGGCGGCATGGACATCCGGGTTCAATCTTCGTAACAGCGCTGATAGGCCTTCAGTTGCCGCAATACGGCAATGCGGCGGCGCGCCTGCAGAATCCGTTCGTGTTCCTGGTATTCGACATGAGCGGAGTAGGGCAGATAGGCGTAGAGCGCAGGATGGAAGATGCTGCCACCCAGCAGTGAGCCACCATGTAGCGGATCTTCGTAGAACTTTGGCTTGTAGGAGTAGGTGTGGGGCTCGAACAGAGCGATCTCCCGGTCGAGATCGGTGCAGCTGAGTTGTTCGTCCCCTGGCTTGAAGATGAAACCCTCAGGACGGTAGTAGTAGCCTGGCTTACTCTCCTCGGCCAGCAGGGGCGAGAGGTTAAGCAGTAGCAGCAGGACAATCGGTTGTAGCCTGACTCTCATGGTGGGTGTCCCAGGGTGGTTTCAGCTAAACTTGTGTCGCCTGCTCCTGTTAACAGCCTGCTGCCTGTGGGAGAAGAGCCCAACCAAGTGGCAGTCTGGGGCGCAGCTGTCGGATTAGTGGAGCACTGATTCGTTGAAGTCGTAGCTCAGGTTGTTTTCCGGGCGCTGCACAAAGTTGCCCTGGACAAAGTCCGCATCGCTGCTCCAGAGCTGCGCGATACTACGTGGATCTTCCACCTGTGGAGCGATTACTTTTATCTTCAGTTCGTGCGCCAGGCTGATCAACTCCTTGAGATTTTCGGCTGAGCCGTCGAGCATGCGGCGGTCGAGTTTGATATAGCGGATGTTGACGTGCTTCATCACTCGTTGACAATCCGGGGTGCCGCGCACACCAGTCAGCAATACGCTGATGCCCATCTTGGCCAGGGTATCGATGCAAATCTGGGCGGGCTTGATATTCTGCACCACTGCTGAAACAGGGAATTCAAAGGTCAGATCCCCTTCATGCAGATTGCCAATGCGGTGCTGATCCTGCAGCCATGCCATCCGCTCCATATTGGTCATCAGCTCCACCGATTGCGAGACAAACAGGTGGATAGCCATATTTTTGCGGCGGTGTTCGTGAATCATCCCCAGCGCCTGCTGGGTGGTCCAGTGGTCGAGTTTGCTGATCACCCCTATGCGTTCCGCAGTGGGAATGAATGCGGCGGCGGTAAGCAGCTCACCATCGGGGGCCTGCAGACGGATCAACGTCTGGTAGTGGGGCGCGGCGCTGCCCTGCAGAGCCACCATGGGTTGATAGTAGACTTGGAAATAGCGATTCTTCATCGCCTCCTGGATGAGGACGGCGATTGAGTCGTTTTTGTCCTGGGCGTCCAGTTCAGATTTGGAGGGGGTGTAGAGATGGACCTGATTGCCCCCCTTTTTGAGTGCCTTCCGGCTGGCCCCCAACGCCCTGGAGATGATGGTTTCTGGGTCCATTTTAAAATTGTTGATGGGACAGATGCCAGTGCTCAGGGTGACCCCGAGCGATTTGTTGTCGACCTCGATGATCTGCTCTTCGACCTTGCGGCCGAGCTGTTCGGCTAGTTGCTTCAGCTCGTCTATCGAAGAGCGACTGGCCACCAGAGCGAGGCTGGCATCGCCGAAACGGGCCAGCACATCGTGGGGTTGCAGCTCAATGGAGATGGTTTTTCCGGTGTCTGTGAGCACCGCATCCATGCCGCCGATGCCGACGGCGTCGAGGATCTCTTCCGGAGAATCGATCTCGAGATAGAAGACCGCCGGCACCTCGTTCGAATCTTTTCCTGAGGATTGCAGCGCGGCGATACGTTCAAAAAGATATGAGCGCGAGTAGAGATCGGTGGCAATGTCGCGGCGGCTGGGGGTGCCGCTTTTGCGCAGGATCGCACGTGCCCGCTTGATGCGGTTTCGCACGGTAGAGATGAGGTGTTTGGGGCCGATCGGCTTGGCAAGAAAATCTTCGCCGCCAAAGCTCAGCGCCATCAGTTGTTTATCCAGATCCTGCTCACCGGAGAGGAACACGATAGGGGTGTCGACATACTCCGGTTGCTCACGGATCACAGTGGTCAACTCGGTGCCGCTGGCGCCGGGCATGTAGAGATCCATCAAGATCAGGTCCGGCTTGAAGGTCTGCAGTGCCTCCATGACCCGCAGTGGATCGGTGACGGCGTGGGTTTCAAAGCCCGCTTTTCTGAGGATGGCAACAGCGAAGTCGGCCTGTGCCGGATCGTCATCGACAATCATCACGCGGTCGGCGTTGCTCCGTTTGGGAGCGGCCAATTGCTGCATGCGGTTGGCCACCGCAAGGGGTTCTACCGGGGTCGACCAGAACGCGCTGGCTTCAGTGCGCATCGCCTTGAGGCGGGTCTGCAGGTCACTCGATTCTGCAATAAACGCTACTGGCAGCTGGCGGGATCCGTCCTCCTGCTTCCACAGGCCGCCACTTTTGGTTTCCGGGTAGAGCTCGTCGAGCCAGTCGATGTGACTGATCAGGACGCAAGGTTCGTGGCGATGGTAGCGCTCGATGGCGCTTCTGGCGTCGATCAGGGACTGCACATTGAACTGGTGACTAGTCAGTGCTTTCTCCAGGCCAGGGACCAAGTTGCTGTCGATCCCAAGAAGATAGGCTTTCTGGGTATCGACCATCCGCTCCATCTCGTTTAATTCCGAGCTGCTGCTCAGGTCATGATTTTGTGAAAGATCACATGCCTGCAGCGCAGCTTGTTTGAATGCGTGGATCAGCCCATCAAGTGCGACGATGTCGTCGTGATGAGGCTTGCTGTTGGTCTCGGCATACTCGCCAAGGTGGGTTTCCAGCGACTGGGCGCTCTGTTTTATCTGGCGTACACCAAACTTGCCGCCGGCTTCGGCCAGGGTATAGATGCGTTCACGCAGGTTGGCCAGGGTGCTGCTATCCCAGTCACTCTGCATCAGACGGTGCCAGTTTTCTAGGATCGCAGCGACTCGTCCCGGCACTTGGCGCAGGAAGGCTTGCAAAAGTTCGGCCTTGCGGGCTTTGACGGCAGCGTTATTGGCGATGGTCATGCAATAGCTTGTTTTCCGTTTGCGGAGTATGGTCGTCCGCTCTGTTCCCTTGAGCCGTGGATGATAACCACTTGGTGCGTCAGGCGGAAGGGGGAGCATTGCAAAAATCGGTAACACAGTCTACCGGCCCCAGCAGGGGGGGAGGGTGAAATCCGTCAAAAAGTCGGGCTTAGATTTTTTGTTGCTCACGCAATATTTTGAGCTGAAATAGGGTGTTGCGCTCCTCCTCTTCCAACAGGTTTTCGATGTAGGCGATGGTGTTCTGGTAGCGGGGGATAATGTTGTAGCGCAGCGCATTGACGCGCCTCTGCGCCTTGCGCTGTTCGCTGATTAGCCGTCCCAGCGACAGCTCGGCCTCACCGAGGCGGGCGAGTAGCAGGGCTAGCTCGGCAAACTGCTTGCGGGTCTCGTCAAACGAGGGATCGGTGCCGAACAGGCCGACCGGATTGATCGGCCTGATTTCCCCGCTGACTGAAGGGTATTCGACGCCGATGTTGCGACGCGGCAGGATCTTCAGCTCGATGCCCGCCTCCACCCCAAGCGCTGCCTGGCGCAAAGCGCGTGCGCCCATGCGCAGCTGAGCCAGGCTGAGCCACTGGTAGGCCTGCTGTACCCGTCGCTGAGCGGAGCGTTTGATATCCCGGTAGTCGCCGATCCGCTGATAGACCAGACGTGTCAACAGCTCGCGCTTGCGCTCCAGCAGGCCGTGCCCCTCTTCCAACAGCCGCAGCCGCTGTTTCAGGTTTAATAGTGTGCTTTTGGTGGGTGGCACCTTGATCAGTGGCTGGTTCATGCCGGGCTCCGATGGTACTTCGCCATCTCGGTCTCGCTGACCCGGGTGAGGGCCTCTTGGGGAAACATCGAGAGCAGCTCCCAGGCGAGGTTGAGGGTCTCTATGATGCTGCGGTCCTCCTCCTCACCCTGGTTGACAAAGCGCCGCTCGAAGGCATCGGCCAGCTCCAGATAGCGGCGATCGTGGGAGGAGAGTTCGTCGGCGCCGATGATCGAGGCCAGATTGCGGGTCTCCAGCGCCTTGGCGTAGAGGGCGTAGAGTTGACTGGCCACATGAGGGTGGTCTTCGCGGGTGAATTCCTTGCCGACCCCGTCTTTCATCAGGCGTGACAGTGATGGCGAGATATGCACTGGTGGATAGATACCCTGGTTGTGCAGCTCGCGGCTGAGTACGATCTGCCCCTCGGTGATGTAGCCGGTCAGGTCTGGTATCGGGTGGGTGATGTCGTCGCTCGGCATGCTCAGGATCGGCATCAGGGTGATCGAGCCGTGGCGCTCCTTGATGCGCCCAGAGCGCTCATAGATCTCCGCCAGATCGGAGTAGAGATAACCGGGATAGCCCTTGCGTGCCGGCACGTCGCCCTTGGCGGTGGCCACCTCGCGCAGCGCCTCGGCGTAGTGGGTCATGTCGGTCATCACCACCAGCACATGGCGGTCGAGATCGAAGGCCAGGTACTCGGCGGCGGTGAGCGCCATGCGCGGCAGGGTGAGGCGCTCCACCGGCGGATCGTCGGCCATGTTGACGAACATCACCACGTTGCCGAGCACTCCGGAGGAGGCGAACTCCTCCTGGAAAAAGCGTGCATCGCTGAATGAGACCCCCATCGCGGCGAAGACGATGGAGAAGCGGCTCTCCTCATCGGGCAGCCTGGCCTGGCGCACGATCTGCGCCGCCAGCCGGTTATGCGGCAGCCCGGAGGCGGAGAAGATCGGCAGCTTCTGCCCGCGCACCAGGGAGTTGAGCCCGTCGATGGTGGAGATGCCGGTCTGGATGAACTCCCGCGGATAGGTGCGCGCCGCCGGATTGAAGACCGAGGCGTTGATGCCGCGGCGCAGCTCGGAGACGATCGCCGGGCGCTTGTCGCGGGGTTCGCCCAGGCCATTGAAGATGCGCCCGAGGATATCCGGTGAGAGGCTGATCTCCATGGGCTCGTCGAGAAAGCGCACCCAGGTGTTCTGCATATCGATATCGTCGGTGCCCTCGAAGACCTGGATCAGCACCTCATCCATCGAGCTGCGGATTACCTGGCCGTTACGCCGACGGCCTTGGCGGTCGGTGATCTGAACCCGGTCGCCGAAGGCCACTTCCGGCACCCCGGTGACGCTCAGCAGCCCGCCTTGGGCGGAGGTGGTGGAACGGTACTCCTTGGCACTCATGGCGCGCTCTTCTCCCGTTGTGCGTATTCGGAACGGATCGCGCTGAAGGCCTCTAGCGCCTGTTGGCGGAACGCCATCAGCTCATCAATCTGCTGTGAATCGTAGAGCGCCTTGCAGCGGCGCAGCCTGGAGAGCACCGGCATCTCTCTCAACTCATCCACCGGTACGCCCAGTTCGATCAGTTCGGCGCCCTGATCGTAGACGCTGAGGATCAGCTCGAGCAGCAGAAACTGCTTCTTTGGCGAGCAGAAGGTGTCCACCGGGTCGAGCGCGCTCTGCTGCAGCACCCCATCCTTGATCAGCGAGGCCCCCTCCAACACCCAGCGCTGGGCGGAGGAGAACGCCTCCGGTCCGACCAGATTGACGATGCGTGACAGCTCCGCATCCCGCGCTAGAATTGCCAGCGCCTGGGCGCGGCGTTTCTGCCAGCCGCGGTCGACCTCGCGGTGCCACCATTCGGCGGCCACGCCGACGTCGGCGGAGAAGCTGTCGACCCAGTCGATGGCCGGGTAGTGGCGGGCGTCGGCCAGCTCCTTGGAGAGCGCCCAGAAGGTCTGGATGATCTCCTTGGTGTGGCTAGTGACAGGTTCGGAGAAGTCGCCGCCGGGAGGCGAGACGGCGCCGATTAGGGTCACCGAGCCCTGCCCGCAGTCGGCGGTTTCGACTTGTCCGGCGCGCTCATAAAAGGCCGCCAGGCGCGAGGCGAGATAGGCGGGGTAGCCCTCTTCCACTGGCATCTGCGCGAGCCGGCCCGCCACCTCGCGCAGCGCCTCGGCCCAGCGGCTGGTGGAGTCGGCCAGCATTACCACGTCGTAGCCCATGTCGCGGTAGTACTCGGCGATGGTGATGCCGACATAGATCGATGCCTCGCGGGCCACCACCGGCATGTTGGAGGTATTGGCCACCAGCAGGGTGCGCTCCATCAGCGGACGGCCGGAGTAGGGGTCCTGCAGCTTGGGAAAGCTGTCGAGCACATCGACCAGTTCGTTGCCGCGCTCGCCGCAGCCTACATAGATGACGATATCGGCATTCGACCAGCGCGCGATCTGTTGTTGTACCACCGTCTTGCCGGCGCCAAACGGGCCGGGCACCGCGCCTTTTCCGCCCTTGAGCAGGGGGAAGAAGGTGTCGAGGATGCGCTGACCGGTGATCAGCGGCTCGGAGCCGTGCAGCCGTTGGGTGTAGGGACGGGGGCGGCGCACTGGCCAGCGGTGGTAGAGCTTGAGATGTTTGATCTCGCCGTTCTCGGTACGTAGCCGGGCAATGGTCTCCTCCAGAGTGTACTCCCCCTCCGGGGCGATCTCGATCAGCTTGCCGCTGACCTCCGGCGGCACCAGGATGCGGTGCTCCACCGTCTCGCTCTCCTGCACACTGCCGAGGCGGGTGCCGCCGCTGATCAGGTTGCTGGATTCGAGGTTTTTTTCCGGCGTGAAGCGCCAGCGCCGCTCCCGATCGAGGGCGGGGGGGCTGATGCCGCGCGGGATCATATCGCCGGCCTGCAGGAAGATCTTCTCCAGCGGCCGCTGTACGCCATCGAAGATACTGCCTATCAGTCCTGGGCCAAGTTCCACCGAGAGTGGCTGGCCGAGCCGTTCGGCGGGTTCCCCCGGGCGCACCATCTCGGTGGATTCATAGACCTGTACGGTCGCCTCGTCACCCTGTAGGGCGATCACCTCGCCGTAGAGCTTCAACTTGCCGACCCGCACCTGCTCGCTGGCGCTGACCCCCGGCAGATGGATGGTGACGATCGGGCCGTTGATCTCTTTGATCTGGCCTGTGGTTGTCTGCTTCATCGTGGTTTCCGGGTCAGGGCCTGATGCCGCTGCTGGTGTGGGGCAGCAGGTTCTCTTCGATCACCTGATAGATCTTGCGTTGCAAGCGCTCCAGCCGGCCTTCAAAACTCTGGTCGAGGCGGATGCGGTTGTTGGGTGTGTGCAGACGCAGACCGCCCTGGATTCTGATTGGTTCTGACGTCAGGTGGAGCTGTTTGTCGGGGGTGGCGTTGTGACTGAAGGTCTCCCAGATCGGCTGCAGCAGCCGATGGTCCTCCTCGTTGACCTCGACGATCAGTTCGTCGTGCTCGATCATCGCCGCCCCCCTGGCCAGCAAACGTCCCATCAGTTCCAGATAGAGCGGTTCCTCCTGGCGCAGTGCCTGGATACGCTCCGGGATGCGTTGCAGCACTGTCTGCACCAGATTCCAGCGCAGATGGTCCATGCGGCTCTGCAGCTTCAGCTCATCCGCCTGCACTCTGCGTCGGTAGGCGCGCTCCGCCAGCGCCTTGGCCAGCAGGGTCTCCTTCTCTTCGCGCAGCTGCAGCCGGTCGCTCGCCTCGCGCAGGATGTTGGCGCGGCCGTGCTCGGCACGCAGTTTGCACTCGGCGGCCATCTCTTTGGCGCGATCGAGTATCGCCTGTTCCAGGGCTTCAACCTGATTCATGCTGTCGCTCCATAGCGGTACCGCCAATCAGGCGGCTGAGCTGCTCGTCGAGCGGGCTGTGGAACTCCGTCGCGTTGTTGAGCGAGGGGACTTCAGCGAGCACGATGCGCCCCCCCTCGTGGCGGATCTGTTGCAGCATCGAGGCACCGCTACGGCTGATGCGCTGATCGATCACCACGAAGGCGTGCTGACGTTGCTTAACCAACTCGCCCAACAGACGTTGTGTGGTCTCCAGATCGGGATCGCTGTGGGTCTCGAAGCCGATCAGCCGAAAGCCGTCGCAGAGTGCGGCCTCTCCCATAAAGATCAGGCGGGTGGTGTGGAATGTCTGTTCGGCCATCAGATCTTGTCCAACAGCAGGATACTCATCACTAGGCCGTAGATGGCGATGCCCTCGGCCAGGCCGAGATAGACCAGGGTGCGGCCGAAGATCTCCGGCTTCTCCGCCAGCACTGCCAGTGAGGCGGCGCCGATGGGCCCCACGGCGATGCCAGCGGCGATGGTGCTGAGCGCGGTGGGAATACCGATGCCGATGATCGCCAGGCCCATGCCGATAGAGATCTCGCCGCCGCTCTCCGCGACTGCCGGGGCCGCCATCACCTCCTGCGCGCCGATGAAAATGAGTGCCGCCTGTGCCACCACAAACAGCAGCAGGTTGCCGACGATGGTTGGCTTGAACCAGCGTTGCCCGGTCCGGGCTGGCCGCATCTCCATCAGGATGCCGGCGACGATGAGGCCAACGATCCCCAGGGTCATCACTCCGATCAGCAGGTACATATGCAGGCTCCTCTCTACTATCTGATGGCAGAAAAATTATGAATTTTGAATTGAATGATTGCGCTGCGAGCACTGAAATTCACTATTCAAAATTCAAAGCGTAAGCGGCTTAAATGCCCTCCCGTCCCCCACGAAAAAGCGTGAAAAACCCTCGTAGTATTCGAGTCTCAAAACCTGGATGGTGACGATCGCCCCCTCCAGGATCAGGATGAACAGGTTGCCGAGAACCACCGTCAGCCAGTGGCCAGCACCGTCGCTCATCCCCGCCAGGGTAAACACCGCCAGTGCCAGTGCCACATGATTGAGGCTGAAGGCGGCGACCCGCAGGAACGAGAGGGTGTTCGACAGATAGCCGGTGACTGCCTCGAAGGTCTCGATGGCGGCCACCAGGATGCGTTCGCCTACCGGTGCCTGACTCTCGATCAGCTGGTAGCCAAACAGGCTGAACAGCGAGGCGATGGCGAGGATCGACCAAGCGGTGCTGATGCTGCCATCCTGATAGTAACGGTAGCCGAGACCGATCAGGCTGATGTAGAGCAGCAGGCTGGTGAGACCGTTTGTGCCGAACAGGGCGCCGTTGCGGTCGTTCAGCTTCAAGCGATTGATGATGTTGATCAGGTTCATGACCAGCAGAAAACCGATGCCCCAGCCGAGCGCCACCGAGAGCATGTAGAGCGGATCGCTGAGCGGTGCGATCCAGATGGCGTGCAGGACATGTTCGTAGCCGAACAGGCTGCCGTAGAGAAAGCCGAATAGAATCGAGGAGAGCCCGGCGATGACGACGAAGGGGGTGAACTCACCGAGCCTGCGGTGCGCCAGCAGTGCGGCGGCGATGAATACCGCGCCGTGGCCCACATCGCCAAACATCATGCCGAACATCAGCATGAAGCTGATGCTGAACAGCCCGGTGGGGTTGACCTCGCCATAGCGGGGGGTGCCGTACTGGCGTACCAGCAGGGCGAACGGCCGCAGCAGGCGATTTTGTACCATCAGGGTTGGCACATGGGCCTGCTCCTGTGGCAGTGGGTCGCGCGCTTCGATGATGAACGGGTTTGTAAGGCGTTTCTCCAGCAGGGCCTGCAGCTCTTCAAGTTGGCGATTCGGCACCCAGCCCTGGATCAGTGACAGGCTGCCGCGGCTGTGGGCAGCAGCGCCGAGCGCCACATAGGGGGCGGCCAGCCGCAGGGTGTGGGCAGCCTGCTGAAGGCGCTGATGACGTTCTGCCTGCAGGTTCTGGCAGCGCTGTTCGAGCTGCTGTGACTCGGTGGCGAGCTGCTCGCGACGCCGCTGCAGGTCTGCCTGTACCTGTTCCGGTTCGGAGTGGAACTCGGGGGGCAGATCGAGTGGCTGAAAGCCGGCGGTATCGAGTAGCGGCTTGAGCTGTGAGGTCTGGTTGGTGTCGAGGCCGATCACCACCACGCTGGCAGTGCTCTGGCTATGGCCAAAACGGTAGAGCAGATAGCCGGCGAGGCTCACCGCGTCCTGTAGCTGGTTCAGGTTGTCGATTGGCACTCGGCCGATCTGGATGTCGAGAAAGCGCTCGCGCTGCTGCAGCAGGCCGAGGTCGATATGCAGATCGTGGAAGTCTGCCAGGGTCTCTTTCAGCTGATCGATCTTCTGCAGCGCCTCGCGCAGGCGGTGTCGCTCCTCTTCGATGGCTGAGCAGTGCTGCCAGGTCTCCCCCAGCCAGTCGTTGCTCTCAGAGAGCAGTGACTGGTCGACAAAGAAGCTGTGTGAATCGACTGTGACAGGCTCCACCGGCAGTTGCTGGCTGATCTTGTCGAGGCGGCTGCGGGCGCGTCGATAGAACTGACGGTAGCTTTCGCCAGGGACCTCACTGATTGCCTCGGCATCGCTGTCACGTGGGTCGGGGCTGAAACAGGCGCTATCGGCGAGGATCAGCGATGCCAGCGGCAGATCTTCGGTGAGCAGATGGATGCGCAGGTGCTTCATCGGCAGAGGGCTAAACATCGCGTTGACTCCCAGACCGGCGATGTCTCATGACAGGGTCTCCTGACGTGTGGCCAACGGAGGGACGCCGATCGCCTGCCGGATCAGGTCGCCGTTCAGCCCCAGTGCCCGTCCCTGGAGGATCGCCTGCAGCCGCTCCAGATCGAAATGGCGCGCCACCAGATAGGCCAGTGCACGGGTCAGCACCGAGGGGCTGAAGCGGATCAAGCGCTGCGCCTCTGTGCTCATCTGTCGGTCGAGCTGCTGGCGCACCTGCATCGGGTTGATGGATTCGGCCAACAGTGCGCGGATGCGTGCTGGGAGGTTCTCGATGATCTCGCCGAAGCTGCTGAGATTGGCTAGCTGCATCAGCTGCTGGCGGCCGATCTGGCGACCCGCCGGGATCAGCAGGTAGTAGGTTTCGCTGGGGGAGAGACGATAGCTGAAGCGGTAACGGAACAGCCAGAGAATGTTCTGCCGGTCTATCAGGCTGCCGATCAGTGGTCGCAGACTGTCGCGATGCAGCGGCTCGGTGCGCTGCGCCTGGTGCACCAGCCCGGAGAAGTAGCTGCGATCGATGGCAGCGTCGAGGGAGAAGGGTTCGTTCTTCTCGGCATAGACCTGGCGCGCCTGGTGGGCGATAGGGGCGTAAGGGCCGTGTTCCAGCAGGCGCAGCATCTCGCGAATGTTCTCGGTCTGCAGGAGTGCCTCGTGGGGTAGGCTGATGCTCTCCGGCAGCTGGTGGAGTGTCTCCTGGATCTGCTCGATCGGCAGACCTTTGAGCTTGCTGCGGATCAGCGCCTTCAGGTTGAACAGCTCGAACTTGCGTGACCAGAACAGCAGCAGGGTACGGGCGCTGCCGGTGAGCGGCCGAGTCAGCACCGCGAGTTCCAGCATTAGATTGTTGATGAGGCTGTGTTCGAGGGTGCGGTTGAGCTGCTGTGTGCGGAGGTTCTGGCTGAGGATGCCGTTCAGGGCAAGGCGTTGATCCAGCTCTTCCGCGGTTAGGTCGATCAGCTCTGCCGCCTGCTCCGGATCGAGTAGGCGACTCGCCAGAATGCTCACCCGGGTCTTAAGGTAGGTTTGGGTGGCTGTTTGCATGGAGGGCCGCTACTCGTCGATCTCTGGGTTGATCAACAGTGCAAACGCGGCGTCCAATGCCTTCTCTTCGCGGGAGTCGGCATATTCCCAGAGTTGCGCATGGCGCTCTTCAAAACGCCGCTTGAGCTCGGCGACGGTCTGCTCGGCGCGGGCCTCCGCCTTCTCCAGAAAGGCGGCATGCAGCTCCGGGATGCGGGCCTCGAAGCGGCTCTCACGGGCCTGTGCCTCCTGCAGCGCATCCTGAATTGCCTGCTCGCGTCGCTGGTTGGCCTGCTGATGGATGTGCTCCGCTTCCATCTCGGCATCCAGCAGGCGTTGCAGGGTCTTGTCCATTTACGGGCCTCTTTTGGGGAGCCTCTGATCAAGTCATGAACGCGTATCTTGCGCCCAGAATATCCAGCTTCTGCGTTGTAAATCTCGGCAACCACTCCATGCGTTGCTCTACCTCCTGCATCCATGCAGTCGTTCGCAATAGCGGGCTATTACGTGCGATTTTCGTCTTAAATCTGAATATTCTGAATCACAATCGGCTTCGTCCAGACTTAATCAGAAGCTCCCTTGTTCAGCCTTAGTGTAGCCAATGCTCACGCCCTTTCGGGGCTAGCCGAGCGATCCATTGAGCCAGGTCAGCTGACCCGGGCGGGCCATTCAGTGGCTGAGGATCTGTAGCAGCAGTGCCGGTTCCGGCAGCGGCTGGCGGGTTAGGCCGACAGCGATGATATAGAGGTAGCAGGCGATGGCGATGGGGCCGGCGAGGATGCGGATGGCGCGACTCGGGCCGCGCTTCAGGGCGATGCTGCCGATCACGATGTAGGCGAGCAGCGCCAGCAGCTTGGCGGTGAGCCAGTTGGCGCTGAAGGGGTACTGGCCGAGGATGGTGGCCATGGTCAGCCCGCTGGCCAGAAGCAGGCTATCGTTGATGTGGGGCAGGGTGCGCACCCAGCGGCCGCGTTGCTGCAGCCTGCCCTGGATCATCCAGATGAAGCGCAGCAGAAACAGCAGGCCGGTGATGGTCACCGTGGTCAGGTGAATGTGTTTGATGTAGGGGTAGAGGTCGCTCATAGGTGGGTGGTTGTGGTCATTTTGGATCGGCCGGCATAGCTTGTCTGAAGGCGTCCGGATGTTGCCTTGTCGCAGATCAAACTGGCTCTTCCTGAAATGCTTCGATCCGGGTCAAGGTGACAGTCTCTGCATCTACCCGCCAACGGATGTTGAAGTCGTAGAGGCGCATGCCGTAGTCGCGTCGTTTGACGCTGTTGCGATGGTAGGCGGGGCGGGGGTCGATCTCCAGGATGCGCTGGATCAACCGGCGTAGCTGTTCGGCCTGCTGTGGCGGCAGCTGAGCCAGGGTAGCCTCGGCCTGGGGGGCGAACGTCAGCTCAATGGGGGCGCCGGGTGGCTCCGGGGCGAAACCACTGCGGGCCCCGGGGATGGCGTCGCAGTAGGGAACGTAGGGTTTGATATCGACCACCGGAGTGCCGTCAAGCAGATCGATGCCGCCCAGCTGCAGTACGATCTGTTCCCCCTGCTGTTCGACCCCCTGCAGCTCCACCACTGAGAGTCCCAGTGGATTAGGGCGAAACGGGCTGCGGCTGGCGAATACTCCGACTCGCCGGTTGCCCCCGAGCCGCGGCGGGCGCACGCTGGGGCGCCACGCGTCGCGCATCGCCTGGTGGAAGATGAAGCTGATCCAGAGGTGGGAGTAGCTCTGCAGCTCAACAAATGCCTCGGGCCGGTTGTAGGGGGGGAGTATCTCCAGTTGTCCCTCTGCCTCCGGGATCAACCCGGACTGGCGTGGAATACCGAATTTCTCTTTGAAACAACTATGGATGATGCCAATCGGCTCGAAGGTGAAACTCATGGTCGCTTTTTGAACTGGATGACCTTATGCAGTGGGTTGAGCACGATCTCGTCGAACACCGTGCCGGCGGGGGCGCTGAGCACGGTCCAGAGGGCGTCGGCGATATCGCTGGGGCGCAGGTGTTGGGAGGGCTCCTGCCCCGGTGCGAACTCCAGTTCATCGAAGAAGCCGGTATCGACCATGCCGGGATTGATCAGGCTGACCCTCAGGCCACTGTTGGCCGTCTCTTGACGTAGCGACTGGGCGAAGCCGCGCAGTGCGAACTTGCAGGCGGAGTAGACGGCACCGCGCCGTCCACCTGCCAGCGCCGCCTCGGAGCCGATGATCACTAGGTCGCCAAAACCATGCTGTTTGATATGCGGCAGAAAGGCGCGGGCGACAAACAGATGTTGCAGCAGATTCATATTGACCATCTCCACGATCTGCCGATAGGAGAACTCCTCCAGGGAGCCGAAGCGGCCGTAGCCGGCGTTCAGCACCAGGCCGTCGATGGCCGGGTGGAGGCGGGCGATCTCACCGAGTTGATGGGGCAGCTTGTCGAGATCGGCTAGGTCGAGGGCGATCGGCATGAAGCGTTCTTCTGTTTCATCCCAGTCGGTGAAGTCTCGGGCGATGCCGACTACCTCACAGCCCTCCGTTAGCAAGCGTCGGCTGATCGCTGCGCCGATGCCGCGGCTGGCGCCGGTTACCAGAATTCTTCGTCTACTCGGCATAGGACTCCGCTCTCTGTCTCTCCTGCTGGCATTGTAGCTGCTGCAGCAGATTGCGGATCAACGGCAAGTTCTGCTCGATCAGGCTCGAGACCATCTTGCCATTGATTTGTTGCGCAGGCTGGCTGTGGTTGTCGGAAACCACCTTGAGGATCTGAATCTGGTCGAGGGGGAGGCTCGGGGTGAGCACATCCAGCAGGGCCGCTGCCTCCATCTCGTAGAGGCGTGCTGCGGGGTAGTGGAACTCCGGCTGGGCGACGCTCTCCAGCGGGCAGTAGTCGATCAGGCGGCTGGCGGGGCTGAGTTGCCAGCTGCGGCCGCTGTTGCGTTCGATGACGCTTTCGGCGCAGAACAGGCTCCCCCGACTGTGGCTGGGGTGGCCGGCGATGCCGATGTTGATCCATTGATCGGCCGGGTGGTTGTGCAGCAGCCAGCGGCAGGCTACCAGTATCGCAGCGTGGCCTGGGCCGCTGATTGCCAGGCTGATACCACCATCTATATAGATGGGACAGGGGCCCGTATCGGGCTGCTGGCGCTTCAGGCCGAGGCCGTGGATCAGCGGCTTGGCTTCGGCTGGCAGGGCGACCAGCAGGTTGATTCGGACTGGACTCATTGGGAATGGATTCCCATCTTCTGGTGGTGTCGTGCTATTCTTCGATAGTGTTCGGCGCGTTCGTGATGGCCGCGTTTTTCCGCACCATGGGCGAAGATGAGCGCCTTTTGCACGAGGATCTCCACCGCGGCCTGGTAATCCTCTGCCGAGAGCTGGCCCGAGTCGATGATCTTCTGCAGCGCCTGGATGCGGAAGCGGTCCATACCCCAGTGTCGGCGTGAGAGCTGGTCCGCATGGCCACCATACTTGACGATCAGCGGCTGTTCGAGAAACAGCACCGCTTCGTGGGCGCAGATTCTCAGCCAGAGATCGTAGTCTTCGCAGGCGGGCAGTGTTTCGTCGAACAGTCCCACCTCATCGAATAGGGAGCGGTGCAGCAGCGCCGATGAGGGGGAGATGACGCACATCGGCAGGCAGTTGCCAAAGATCCGCCCTCCCTGTTTTTGGTGTTTTTTCATGGCGTTGACCCGCACGCCATTGCGTATCCAGATCTCCTCTGTATGACAGAGGCGTTTTCCCGCCTGCGCCTCCACCCGTGCCAGCTGTTGCTCGAGTTTCTGCGGCAGCCAGGCGTCGTCGGAGTCGAGCAGGGCGATCCACTCCCCTTTGCTGGCGCTGATCCCCAGGTTACGGGCGCTGCTGACCCCCCGGTTCTGCTGATGCAGATAGCGGCACTGGGGGAACTGTTGGGTGACTAAAGCGCGGCTATCGTCGTCGGAGCCGTCGTCGACGATGAGGATCTCATTGGCCGGACGGCTCTGCTGCAGCACAGATTCGATCGCCCTGGGCAGGGTGGCTGCACGATTGTGAGTGGGAATGATGACGGAGACCTGCATCGGCGAAGCATAGCGGTTTGGTAACAGACGGCAAACCGCGAGGAGGTATTCGTGGAGAAAGATGAGGCTCCTCAGCGGCGAAAAAATCGTTTTAGTCTTGGAAAATGAGAATTATTTCTCATTGGTAGGTGTAAAGTTACCCGACAGAATGTGTAAAATAATCCGACATCAGCTGTAAGAAAATTCGACACTAAGCGGCTGTTTTTTGGTTGGCAATCGTAGATCAAAATAAAAAGGGATGAATATGACAAAGCGCCGATTTGACACAGAAGTCTTACTAGAACAAATGCTTGCAGGTAGTGAGGAGGCGATCCAGTCCTTCTATGAGCGCTACCGGGGGCGCATCTACCGGTTTATCGCGCGCCAATGTGGTGCCGACAACTATGGAAGCCAGGTCTATCGGGCAGTCTGGAGCCGTTTCATCGCGGCCCGCCGACGCTGCTCGACCATCCGGCAATATAAGGTGGAGCTCTACCGGGAGTTGCATGAGGCACTGTGGGAGTTCGGTGGTGGCTGTGACGGCATGCTCTACACCAGTCCGGAGCTGATATTGAAGGTCGATGACGATACCAAATGGGGGGTGTTGTTGCTGGAAGAGGTGCGCTGCCTGCCAAAGCATCTGCGGGAGTGTTTTCTGTTTCGTTACGAGATCGGCTTGACCCCCACCGCGATCGGTGCGGTACTGGGCAAGCCGACGGCGCAGGTCAGCGATCAGCTGGCGCAGGCCGAGGAAGATCTGCTGACCTCGCTGGAGGTGAGTGGGTTCTCTAAACATCTGGAGTTGAAGGCGGTCTATCAGTTAACCCGTCAGATCAAGCCGCCGGCGCTGTGGGATATGGCGGTGCTTGGCTCCGTGCCAGAGTGGCTCGAATGGGGTGGGGAGTACACGATGGCGCAGCCAACGATCTCGCCACCCGGAGTTTCCGGGATGAAACAGATCGCCAGCTCCCTCTCGACAACCCGTAAATCGATGCACCGGCACGAGCTCTTCTACAACGTCATCGAATACCGGAACTAATGCCTGAGGGGGGCTCTTCAGTGGAGTTTGTTTGAAGAGTCCCTTCTCCTAGCGCCAAGGATGGCGCGCCCTCCCCAGCGTATCCCACCTGATCGCCCGACTTCCTCTCCGGGTTTATTGCACTGCACAGCTCGTGTAACATGATGGGTTTTTCCGCGAGCGTTCAGGCAATGCAAGAAATCAACCCGATCACCAATAAAATCAATGAGCTGAAGGGTCGTTGTGAGTCCCTTAGGGGGTATCTTTGACTATGCCGAGAAGCAGGAACGGTTAGTCGAGGTACTGCGGGAGCTGGAAGATCCGGGGGTCTGGAGCGACCAGGCGCGGGCCCAGGCGCTGGGCCGGGAGCGCGCCAGCCTGGAGGCAGTGGTGGAGACTATCGATACCCTGGATGTTGGTCTCGCAGACGCTGTCGATCTGCTAGAGATGGCGGTTGAAGAGGCGGATGATGAGGCGCTCGATGCGGTGGCCGCCGATCTGGACGCGTTCGAGCAGCGCATCGCAGAGCTGGAGTTTCGCCGCATGTTCTCCGGTGAGATGGACCCGAGCAACGCCTTTCTCGATATCCAGGCCGGCTCAGGCGGTACCGAGGCGCAGGATTGGGCCGAGATGCTACTGCGCATGTATCTGCGCTGGGGTGAGGCGCACGGTTTTAAGACCGAGCTGATGGAGGCCTCGCCAGGAGAGGTAGCCGGTATCAAGTCGGCCACCATCCGGTTTGAAGGGGAGTACGCCTTTGGCTGGCTGCGCACCGAGACCGGCGTGCACCGGCTGGTACGCAAGTCGCCGTTTGACTCAGGCAATCGGCGCCATACCTCCTTCTCGGCAGTGTTTGTCTCGCCGGAAATCGACGACTCGATCGAGATCGAGATCAACCCTGCGGATCTGCGGATCGACGTCTACCGTGCCTCTGGTGCTGGCGGTCAGCACGTCAACCGGACTGAATCAGCAGTGCGCATCACACACAACCCCACCGGCATCGTGGTGCAGTGCCAAAACGACCGTTCCCAGCACAAGAACAAGGATCAAGCGATGAAGCAGCTCAAGGCGAAGCTCTATGAGCTGGAGATCCAGAAGCAGCGTGAGACCCAGCAGGCGGTGGAAGATACCAAATCCGACATCGGTTGGGGCAGCCAGATCCGCTCCTATGTGCTCGACGCCTCACGGATCAAGGATCTGCGCACCAACGTCGAGACTGGCAACACTCAGGCGGTACTCGACGGCGGACTCGACATATTTATCGAGGCGAGTCTGAAGAGCGGTTTGTGATTTTTCACCACATAGAACACGAAGTTCACAAAGGTTGTCTTGAGTCTTTGGTGGCGGGGCAAGCTTTGGCTGACAAGGTAGTAGATACTTCGTACTCTTTGTGACCTTAGTAGTTACAAGTAAAAAGTTTGAATAAAACGATGAACGATCAGGTACAGGACGAAAACAAGCTCATTGCCCAGCGGCGGGAAAAACTGGCCAAACTGCGGGAGAACGGCATCGCCTTTCCCAACGACTTCCGGCGCGACGGCATGGCTGGCGAACTCCATGCCGAGTATGACGACAAGAGCGAGGAAGAGCTGGAGTCGATGGGCCTGCGGGTGCGCATCGCCGGCCGCTTGATGAGCCGACGGGTGATGGGCAAGGCCAGCTTCGCCCACGTCCAGGACATGACCGGTCGGATGCAGCTCTTCGTGCAGCGCGACGCCCTGGAAGAGGGGTTCTACAACACCCAGTTCAAGAAGTGGGACATCGGCGACATCATCGGCGCCGAGGGGGGGCTGTTCAAGACCAAGACTGGAGAACTCTCGGTCAAGGTCGAGAGTATTCGCCTGCTGACCAAGTCGCTGCGGCCCCTGCCGGAGAAGTTTCACGGCATTACGGATCAGGAGTTGCGCTACCGCCAGCGTTATGTCGACCTGATCATGAATGAGGATTCGCGGCGGACCTTCCGTATCCGTACCCAGGTGGTGCAGTTCATCCGCAACTACCTCAACGGCCGCGGCTTCATGGAGGTGGAGACGCCAATGATGCAGGTGATCCCCGGTGGTGCCACGGCACGCCCCTTCACCACCCAGCACAATGCCCTCAACATGGAACTGTTCCTGCGCATCGCGCCGGAACTCTATCTCAAACGCCTGGTGGTGGGCGGTTTCGAGCGAGTCTACGAGATCAACCGCAACTTCCGCAACGAGGGGCTCTCCACCCGCCACAATCCCGAATTCACCATGCTGGAGTTCTACGAGGCCTACACTGATTACCACGGCCTGATGGACCTCACCGAAGATATGCTGCGCCACCTCTGCGAGGAGGTGCTCGGCTCCACCAGCGTGACCTACCAGGGCGAGAGTTACGACTTCGGCAGCCCCTTCCGCCGCATGACGGTGAAGGACTCTATCCTCCACTTCAACGATGATATCAGCGCAGAAGAGCTGGACGACCTGGATAGAGCCCGGGCCATCGCCGAACGGCTGGAGATCCCGCTGAAGGCGTCCTACGGCCTGGGTAAGGTACAGATCGAGATCTTCGAGAAGACCGTGGAGCACCAGCTGATGGACCCGACCTTCATTACCGCCTATCCAACCGAGGTCTCACCCCTGGCGCGGTGCAACGACGACGACCCCTTCGTCACCGACCGCTTCGAGTTCTTCGTCGGCGGCCGCGAGATCGCCAACGGCTTCTCCGAGCTCAACGACGCCGAGGACCAGGCCGAGCGCTTCCGCAAACAGGTGGAGGAGAAGGATGCCGGCGATGACGAGGCGATGCACTTCGACGAGGACTATGTGCGCGCTCTGGAGCACGGCATGCCGCCCACTGCCGGCGAGGGCATCGGCATCGATCGGCTGGTGATGCTGCTCACCGACTCCCCCTCGATCCGCGACGTGCTGCTGTTTCCGCACATGCGCCCGGAGGGTTGATCAGCCTTTCTATTTCGTAGGAGCACTGCTCGCGGCGCTCCTACCAGCCCCAAAAAAGCCCCAGCGGTTGCTGCCGCTGGGGCTTTTTTGTTGCCGGGGCCGGGGTTAAGGAGCCTGCTGGCGCTTACCAGTTCTCGGTGCTGCCCGGCACTTCCAGTGCGCCGTCACCATCAGTGTCCACTTCCAGGAAATATTGGGTGTTGCTGATGATGGTGACGCGGGCCATGGTGCCCAAGGCGCCATCCAGCTGGACAATGCCTGAGGAGGGGTATTCGTCACCGTTGTTGATCAGGATGGGGCTGAGGGTAGTAATCTCAACAAAACCGTAGTCTGGATGGTAGTAACGGCCGGAGATAGTCAGGCTGGCGTAGGAGTAGTTGTCGGTGTAGGTGATGAGGTAGTTCTCGACCTTTTCGACCTGCCCGGTGCCATCGTTGAGCATCGCCACATTCATGACGATGGTGATCTGGTTGCCGGAGTAGCTGGCTTCGAGAGTGCCATTGAGGGTGACGCTGGTGCTGCCGATACTAGTGGCCAGGCTGGTGAAGGTCATCGCCACCTGCTGGAAGTTACCAAAAGCATCGACCGTGCCGGTGATCGAGAGTAGCCCATCGATGACGACGCCGTCCTGGTTGCAGGCTATGAAGTTGAAGTCACCCGAGACCGCGTTGGTGCTGTCGTCGATGATGAGATTGTAGTTGATCGAGCCTTCCTCTGTGCCTTCTTCGTTCTTACAAAAAACGGTAGCCGCGTCGGAGCGGGCCTGACGTTCGCTACGCATCACCTGCTGTTGTCTGGCTGCTTCCAGGCCCCTCAGCAGGCTGCGGCTGACGCTCAGGTTGAGCGGAGCGCTGTCGCCTTGGCGAGAGGCAAAGCCAGTGCCGGTGCCTGCGCCTATTTGGGCGTTGCCAACAGTGCCTTCGACGATGGGCTTGGCGTTGTTGGTGTCCAGGGTTGCCTGACTCTCTTTCCCGGCATAGGCAATATCGGCTGTGGCGGAGCCGCCTCCGCCACAGCCTGCCAGCATGCTGATAAAAAGAGCGCTGGTGATCAGGGTAAAAATCTTATTCATCGCTCTGTCCTTGGGACGAATGGAGCAAAAATCTGGGAGAATTTTATGGTGGTTTTGCGAGTTGCATCAAACACAAGCGGCAAAAATGTGAATCTCAACGCGCTCGCTTGAGGCTATTTTTACCGAAGTCGCTTGGCTTCAGGCCGCTGCGGAACTGGTACTTCTGCCAGGTCAGCAGGGTGCTCTTGCCGGTCTGGTGGTTCTGCATGAACATCTCGTCGGCACGCCAGTACTGATCCAGATATTGCTGGTAGCCGCGGAACTCCAGGCTCTTCAGTAGGGTGTTTTTACGGTCGTAGAAGTCGATCTTGAGTGGGATCATGCGTGCCTTGTCGATCCACACCTCCTGGCGGGTGTAGCCGGAGTTGGGGTCCACCGGATCGCGCTCGTTGACCAGGGTGTCGATATCCCCGAGCCGCTCCTCCCGCAGGAACTTGTAGCTGTACTTTTCCACCTCCTGGGAGGCAAGGTCTTCATAGGCAAACTCGCTACCCATGAAGGGGCCGGACTTGTTGCGCGAGTTGATCCGTTTGACCCGCTTCAGCGCTGGTAGGTAGAGCCATTGGTCATCCTGACCGGTTTTGTGGGAGTAGGTGAGTAGGGCAGTGCCTTTGACGTCCCGCGGGCGGTCGAAGATGATCAGAGTCTTGTCGCCATCGCCATCCACCTCCAACACTTTAGTGCTCATGTGGCGCAGACTCTCCTCGCCGTGACGGTTGCGCAGCAGCATCGTCATGTCGGCGCGGAAGTCGTGAAAGCCGGTATCGCGTCGATCGACCTCAGTGGCGATCTCCAGGCCCTGCTGCTCCGGGGTCAGGGCAAAACCGCTTAGCGGTATCACCAGTAGTGGTAGCAGCAGGAGTATCGAGCGCTTCATGGTTTTTTACCTCCAAATAGCATCAATAGAGGGGGGAGAAAGAAAAAATCGGCGAACAGGGCGAGGCCGATGGTGATCGCGGTCAGCAGCCCCATGCCGGAGTTCAGCTTGAAGTGGGAGAGGGCGAGGATGGAGAAGCCGATCATCAGCACCAGCGAGGTCACCCACAGGGCGGTGCCGACGGTGGCGAAGGCATGGCGCACTGCATCTTCGCTGCTCATGCCCTTCTCGCGGCGGGCGCGCAGGAACTTGCTGAGAAAGTGCACCGTGTCGTCGACCACTATACCGAGGGTCATGCCGCTGACCACCGACAGCGCCAGCCCCACTTCGCCCACCATCATCCCCCAGAGGCCGAAGGCCATGCCGATCGGCACCAGGTTGGGCAGCAGGCTGAGGACGCCAATGTGCAGCGAGCGTAGCGCGATGATCAGAATCGCAGAGATCAGCACCAGGGCGATGGTGGTGCCCTTTAGCATCGCCTTGATGTTGCGGTTGCCGATGTGGGCAAACATCATGGTGGGACTGGCGCCGTCGCTCTGCATCTCGGGGGCGTTTTCTGTCAACCACTGCTGGGCCCGTGCCTCTAGATCCAGCAACTCCTGGGTGGAAATGCTCTGCAGGGTGACGCTGAAGCGGGTGGCCGATTTTTTGACGTTGATTTGGTTGTTCAGGTCGAGGCCGAACGGCAGTGAGAACTCGTACAGCAGCAGATACTGGGCGGAGAGATCGCGCTGCTCGGGCAGCCGGTACCAGCTGTCGTCATCCCCGTGCATGTTGCGGTTGAGGCGCTTCATGATGTCGGTGATGGTGTTGACGTGCAGCACCTCGGGCTGGGCGCGATACCAGTCGGCGAAGGCCTCCACCTGGCGCAGAAAAGTTGGGTCGCTGACGCCGCCGTTCTCCCCCGAGTCGAGGGAGTACTCGATCAGGTAGATGCCGGTGAGGTTTTCAACGGTGTAGTCGGTGGCGGCGCGGAACTCGATCGATTCGTCGAAGTAGCGCACAAAGCGGTCATCGAGCTGGTTGTTGGGGATCTGCGAGATCAGCAGCAGGACCAGGCCACCCATCAGCCACAGCAGCAGCTGCTTGTGGCGGATGACGAACTCCGCCAGTTTCAGCATCGCAACCCCACCGCGGGTCTCCTGACGGACTGCCCGGGTTGGCAGGATCATCACCATCGCCGGCAGCAGTGTGATCGAGAGCAGAAAGGCGAGTGTCACACCCATTGCCGCCATATTGCCGAGGTCGCGGAACGGCGGCGCATCGCTGAAATTGAGGCTCATGAAGCCGATGGCGGTGGTCAGCGAGGTGAGAAATATCGGTCCCAGGTTGATGCGCAGGCTCTCCAGCAGCGCGGCGCGTTTCTCCATCCCCTCACGCATGCCATGCAGGAAATTGACCAGGATATGTACGCAGTCTGCGATCGCCAGGGTCATGATGACCACCGGCACTGCGGTGGTGGGAGGCGACATGCGGATGCCGATCCAGCCGGTCAGCCCCATGGTGCCGATGATGGTAAAGAGGATCACTAGCAGGGTCGAGAGGGTGCCCGGTACGGAATGGAGCATCAGCACCAGGGTGATAATGACCACCCCAAACATCAGCGGATAGAGTTGTTTGACATCGTTTTTCGAGGCGGTTGGAAAGGCGTTGTTCATGATCACCATGCCGGTGAGATCGATGCGGATGTCGGGAAATTTTGCCTCGATCTCCTGCTTCAGCACCTCAGCCGCCTGCGCCACCTCCGGCACCTCCGAGAGCTTCTTGCCGGGCAGCTGGATGGTGACGTTGACGCCGGTGACATGGGCGCTGGGGGAGATCAGCCGGTTTACCAGCAACGGATCGCTGACTGCAATCTGACGCTTCTGCTCGAGCGCTGCATCGGAGAGGTTTGCCGCATCGAGCACCAGATCTTCCACCACCAGGTCGTCGCCCTCAGCAAAGGTATGTTGAAAGTTGGTGATCGAATCGACCCGCAGCGAGTAGGGGATCTGCCAGGCCTGGGTGGTCAGTTCCTGCACCGCCGCCAGGGTCTCACGGGAGAAGACCCGGCCATCTGTCGGGGTGACCACAAACAGTACGTTGTCATTTTTTGCGTAGGTGTTCTGCAGCTTCTCGAAGGCCTGCAGCTGCGGATTATCCTCGCTGAAAAACATCCGGTAGTCATTGCTGAACTCGAGCTGTCGAACCCCCGCGCCGAGCAGCAGGAGAGACAGCAGGGTGAGCAGGACCACCAGATATTTGTTTGTCAGAACCCACTGAAAGAGTCGTTCGTACATGCTGTTGCTTATTCCTTGTTCTTGGTTGAGTGGCGGACGCTTCGCGCTGCAACACCGCATCTCTGCGTGATTGCGCCCGGACCACCGCAGGCGCCGGCCTGTCGGCCATAGGGTTTGCCACCCCTGTTGTTGTGCCTGTGTCCGGACTGGCGCCGGAGGAATCAACGCCACGCAGACTAAACCAATCTTCCTAAAGATGCAGCAGGATGAGGAAAAATCCTACAAAGAAACGAGAGGTTCTCACCCTTGTCGCTGTTAGAGGATTGCCTCCGCCAGCGATTGCTGATCTCTATAACTTTCGGAATGGTGACCTGCATCACATTAGACCCTATACTGACGCATCATTTTTAGCCCAGCGGAGAAATGCATGTCCTTGCCCGATCAGATGGACGCGCTCGAGCGCGGTGATCATGGCAACTCCACCAAGGAGTTTTTGGCCTACTGTGAAGCGGAGCGAGAGCGCCGCATCAACTCCGGCAAGGAGTTTGATGAAGAGAGTTTCAACCAGGCGATGGATCTGGTGCTGCGCAAGCTCAAGGTGCTGGAAGAGGAGGGCTGGACATGATTATCCACGCTATCTCCGCCAGAAACGTACTCAAATATGCCAGCCTTGAGCTGAAGGATCTGCCGGCCAACGGTCTAATCGCGATCACCGGGCCTAACGAATCGGGTAAGAGCACGATCGGTGAGACAGTCTGTTTCGCCCTGTTCGGACGCACCTTCTCCCTCGAAAGCGATGATCTCGGCAAGGTCATCCGCTGGGGGCAGACGCACTGTTCGGCAGAACTGGAGTTTAGCGTGAAAGATGGCGTGCGCTACCGCATCTCGCGTTTTCTCGATGACAAGGGCAACCACAGCGCACGGTTGAGCCGGGCCGAGGCGGGCGACGATGAAGAACCGCTGGCGCTGGGAATGGAGGCGGTTGCCGACCGACTCTACGGGCTGATCGGCTACGAATTCGACGAGTTCATCGAATCCTTCTATCTCGCCCAGCGCGAGATCACCACGCCTCACCCACACAGCCACGCGCTCAAGACCATGGCCGGCCTGGTGACCCTGGAATATTGTATCGAAAGCTTCAACAGCGACCTCGAGCAGGGGGCGGTGCTGGTCAAAGAGACCGGCGAGGAGATAGCACAGCTTCAGGAGCAGATCGACGAAGTCGGGCTCGACCGTACTGTTCTCCCCGGTCTGGAACTGCATCGCAGCGAACTGCTGCAACAGGTGGAGCAGCGCAACCAGGCACTTGAATCCCTCGATCAGGCATCCATCGAGTACCAGGAGGCCTATACCCAGCGACAAAAGGCCATCGGCAGTCGTGGTCGGGCCGGTTTTCTGCGTCTATTGTCGCTGCTCGCAGCGCTACTCGCCGGAGACCTCTGGTGGCTGCTGGTGCAGCAGCCTGAACTGGCAATCTCACAACAGATTGCTGAGTTGATCGCCAGTAACAGTCCGCTGCACGATACCGGGATGATGGCCTATGCCCACTACGTCGGCGCCGGTTTTGCGCTGCTGTTTCTGCTCTTTTGGGTGCGTCGCAGCGGTCTGAACAGACGCATCCAGTCACTGCAACAGGCGGCGGAGGCACTCTCCGATAAGCTGCACGGGCTCGATGATTTGCCCCTTTTGAGCAGACTGACGGACGAGCATGAGGAGGGGGATCCAGCTATCCCAGCGATTGAGCCGGGGGATAGAGAGTCTCTTGCTCGGCGGGTGCGTGGATTCGAGGCAGATATCGCCGAGGCGCGCGACGGGGTTGCTGTGGAGCAGGCCCAGCTACGCAGCGAGATCGAGCTGGCCCAGCTCGATATTCAGCGGCTCGATACAGATATCGCCGCTGAGCAGGAGCGCCTCGACAAGGCTGATGGGCTGGAGTCGATCCGCGAAAGTTTGCAGGTAAAGGTCGAGGATAATCAGCGCAATATGGACCTTTGCGAGTTGGCCAATGGGCTGCTCTCCGGCGCGATTCGCGAGGTCTCCTATCATTTCAATCTCAAGCTTCGCCAGCTGGTGGGCAAGAGCCTGCCGCTGTTCACTGAAAACCGCTACGAACACCTCAAGATCGACGATGATCTGACAGTGCGTGCTTTCTCCAGCGAGAAGACCGACTTCATGGACCTGGATGAGATCTCCAGTGGCACCCAGCGGCAGATTATGCTGGCGGTGCGGCTGGCGCTCTCCCAGGAGTTGGTCGAGCGGGCGGTGGGCGCGGAGCAGTTCCTGTTCCTCGACGAGCCCTTCGCCTTCTTCGATCAGCGCCGTACCCGCAGTGCGATGACGGTGCTGCCGACGGTGAGCAACGACCTGACCCAGATCTGGATCATCGGTCAGGAGTTTCCGAAGGATGTGCATTTTGACCTGCACATCGAGTGCGACAGGGAGTTTCAGACTATCCCGGCTACGGCTGAATGAGTTGCGTTCGTCCCCATTGCTGGAGCAACTAGAGGAGCAACAGTGCGCCGACTCTTCTTTCTAATGCCGAACCTGGAGTCCTGCCGCCAAGTGGTTGCAGAACTCGAAGATGAGGGGGTGCCTGAGCATCATCTGCATGCCATCGCCAGTCTCGATCAGTCCCTTGATGGGCTGCCGGAGGCTGGAGTGCTGCAGAAGACCGAGCTGGCCCACGGTCTGGAGTGGGGCGCCGGATTGGGCGGAGTCGCCGGCATGCTCGGCGGTCTGTTGGCGGTCTGTTGGCGGTGAGTTTTCCGCCGGCTGGGCTGGTGTTGGGTGGCGGTGCCCTGCTGGTAGGGGCGGCGGCTGGCGCCGGTTTTGGCGCAGTGGTTTCGGCGCTGCTCTCCAGCCACGAACACAATCACGATCTGGATGCCTTTCAGCGGGCCATCGAAGCGGGAGAGATCCTGTTGATGGTGGATATCCCCAGGCAGCGTGTCGACAAGATCAGGGAGCTGATACTCAACCATCACCCCGAGGCACACATCGGGATTGCCAAGCTCCCCGCTTGATGAACGGTAGGTGGTTTTGCTGCCCGCAGAGCACTGATGGCTGTGAGCAATTCGCCTGATGTCTGAACTCCCCATAGAAAGCGTGATCGATGCTCTGCGGTGCTGCCTTGCCGATGGCAGTCGCGCAGTCCTCTCCGCTCCACCCGGCTCCGGCAAGACTACCCTGGTGCCGCTGCGCCTGCTCGACGAGCCCTGGTTGGCGGGGCAGAAGATTCTGTTGCTCGAACCCCGCCGTCTGGCCGCTCGGGCTGCCGCCGCGCGGATGGCGGATCTGCTGGGGGAACGAGTCGGTGAGACGGTCGGATACCGCATCCACCTCGATACCAAGGTATCGCGCCGAACTCGCATCGAGGTGGTCACCGAAGGGGTGCTGACCCGCCTGCTGCAGCGTGACCCCGAGCTGTCGGGAATCGGACTGCTGATCTTCGACGAATTCCATGAACGCAGCCTGCATGCGGATCTCTCTCTGGCGCTGGCGCTGGATGTGCAAGGGGCGCTACGGGAAGAACTGCGGCTGCTGGTGATGTCGGCCACCCTCGATGCGACGGCGGTCTCGGAACTACTCGAGGGCGCGCCGCTGGTGGTCGGCGAAGGAACCTGCTACCCGGTAGAGCTCCACTATCTTGGCGATCCTCCCCGTGGCCGTCGCATTGCGGAGGCGGTTGCCGCCGCAGTGCTGCAGCTGTTGCCGCAGGAGTCGGGAGACCTGCTGCTATTTCTGCCTGGTATCGGTGAGATTCGCCGAACCCTTTCGCTACTGCAGCAGCGCTTGGGAAATGACTCTGAGGTGATGCTCTGTCCCCTCTATGGTGATCTCGATCGCGCCGCCCAGGACCGTGCGATCCAGCCGGATCCAGGGGGGCGTCAGCGGGTTGTGCTGGCTACCTCCATTGCCGAGACCTCACTCACCATCGAGGGGGTCAGCGCGGTGCTCGACAGTGGTTACTCGCGGCGGCCGCGGTTCCTGCCAGGGCTGGGCTTGACCCGGCTGGAGACCCTGCCGGTCTCCCGCGCGGCGGCGGATCAGCGTGCCGGGCGGGCAGGGCGGCTTGGGCCGGGGCGCTGCTATCGGCTGTGGGGTGAATCACGCCACGCCAGCCTGCCGGCGCAGCATCTGGCAGAGATCCGCGAGGCCGATCTGGCACCGCTGGCAATGGAGCTGGCGCAGTGGGGCATACAGGCCCCAGACGATCTGCGCTGGCTCGATCCGCCACCGGCTGCGGCTTATGCTCAGGCCCGCGATCTGCTGATCCGGCTGGGGGGGCTGGACCGGCAAGGTCGTCTGACTGCGATCGGCAAGCAGATGGCAGCCCTGCCATTGCACCCGCGCCTCGCCCATATGGTGCTCTGTGCGGGTTCGTCGGCGGATCGTAGTCTTGCCTGTGATCTGGCGGCGTTGTTGAGCGAGCGGGATCTGCTGCGTACCGGGGCCGGGGCGCGCCAGGTGGATGTGGATCTACGTCTGGCACTGCTCGAACAGTGGCGTCGGCGGCATCGGAAAGGGGCGGAGCTGGACGCGGCGGCCAGCAGTCGGGTCGACCGGAGCAGCCGCCATTGGCAGCGGTTGCTGGGTGAGTGGCGCGGCATGCAGAGCGCCGGGGTGAGCGGCACTGCCGCACTGCTGGCGATGGCTTATCCCGACCGGATTGCGCAACGCACCGGCCATGGGCGCTTCCGGCTGACATCTGGGCGTGGCGCGCTGCTGAGTGAGAATGATCCGCTGGCCGCTGCCCCGTTTATCGTGGCGGTACAGCTCGATGCTGGTCGAACCGAGGGGCGGGTGATGCTGGCCGCGGAGATTACTGAGGCGGAGATCCGCGCCCTTCCCGGTGTTGAGCTGGAGCTGCGGGAACGGATCGAGTGGGATACCGCGCAGCAGGCGGTTGTTTGCACAGAGGAGGAGCGTCTGGGAGCGCTGGTGCTCTCCATGCGGGTGCTGGAACGGCCCGATGCCGAGGCGGTGCGTCGCGCGATGCTGGAGGGGATCCGTCAGCTGGGATTGGCCGCGTTACCCTGGAATGACAAGTTGCGGCAGTGGCTGGCCAGGGTCGACTGCCTGCGTGCTGCTGCGCCGAATCAAGAGTGGCCCGACCTCTCGGAAGCCCGGCTTGTCGCGACCCTTGAAGTCTGGCTGGCGCCCTGGCTGGATGGGATCTCACGGCGTTCTCAGCTGCAAAAGATCGATCTGCACGGGGCCCTGTTGAGCCTCCTGAGTTGGGATCAGCAGAGGGAACTCGATCGGTTGGCACCAACCCACCTCCAGGTGCCGAGTGGTTCGCGTATTCCGCTGTACTACGAGATGGGAAAGGCGCCGGTGTTGGCGGTGCGTCTGCAGGAGATGTTTGGGCTGGGTGAAACGCCGTCACTCTGTGGTGGGCGGGTTCAGCTGATGCTGCATCTGCTCTCGCCCGCGCAGCGTCCGATTCAGGTAACCCAGGATCTGCGGGGCTTCTGGGAACGTACTTATGCCGATGTCAAGAAAGAGTTGAAGGGACGCTACCCGAAACACTACTGGCCCGATGATCCCTGGTCGGCAGCAGCAACAGCGCGTGCGAAACCACGGCGTAGTCGCTAATCGCCAGGGTTCTGACGGCTGAGTTGCTGCTCCAACTGGAGCAGTTGTGCACGGGTGTTGACGTTGGTGAAACGCTTAGGGCAATCGGAGAAGTCGGCCTGAGCTAGCTTCTGGGTTTTGAACCAGCGGTAGACGGCGCGTCCGCCCTGATTGAAGTAGTCGGCCATGGCCGGCTGGACTCTGCGCCTGATCAGCGAGATGACCGGGTGCAGACGCTCGCCATCATGCGGGCAACAGAGATCGGCGGTTTGCGCCTCGAGGCATTGTAGCAGGCGCGTGGCAAGATCTCGGGGCAGCAGGGGAGTGTCACAGGGGACGGTCAGGATCATTTCGCTGTCACAGGCATCGAAGGCGGCCAGCATGCCGGCAAGTGGCCCTGCATAGTCCTGGATTGAGTCGGGGAAGACCGGGAAGCCGAGCGCGCGGTAGTGCTCTAGATTGCGGTTGGCGCTGATGATCAGGTGATCGGCCTGCTGCTCGATAGCTTCGATGACGTGGTCGATCAGGCGTTGGCCATGCATCATTTGCAGGCCTTTGTCATTGCCGCCCATGCGGCTTGCCTGGCCGCCGGCGAGAATAACGGCTGTGATAGCGTGAGTGTTACCCATTTTTTTCAATTTGGCTATGCGGCGCTGGCGTGATGGCACTGGGTTGGTGTGAATAGATGATACATGTTCCAGAAATCCATTTTGATTCGAGTTCGCGCATAAATAATTGTTTTATTCCGCCGCCATAGTGGGGTAGTGCATCTAGCATCGGTTGACCTACTATTCGTAGGTGCTTTGGCAAAGGTAAATTTTTAACAAACGGCAGCAGACTGCCATATAGAGACCAAAAAGGAGAGATCACAATGAGCAATGTCGTACCGGTACGTCGTTTCAACACCATCTTCGATCATGTCAATGTCGATTACGACTGGGAGTATAAGGCGGTCTGGGTCAATCTGAAATATCCTGGCCGCCCTTGCATGACTCGTGCCCTTTTGCAGGATGTGGATCAGGTACAGAGAGAGGTCAAAGAGCTGGCTGAGCAGGGATATAAAAACGGTGACGAAAACCGGATGCGCTATCAGGTGCTGACCTCTTCACTGCCAGGGGTGTTCAATCTCGGCGGCGATCTGGCTCATTTTATCGATCTGATCAAGCGCAGAGATCGTCAGGGACTGCTCGACTACGCAACCTCCTGCATCGATATTCTCTTCCCCTCCTCGCAGGGCTACGGTATCCCCTTTACCACCATCACGCTGGTTCAGGGGGAAGCGCTGGGCGGTGGCTTTGAAGCAGCCCTCTCAAGCAATGTGTTGGTGGCTGAGGAGGGGGCCACCTTTGGATTCCCCGAGACGGTGTTCGGCATGTTTCCGGGAATGGGAGCGCTCAGTTTTCTCTCCCGTAAGCTGGCACCAGCCTTGGCGAAGCGGATTGTTGCCTCCGGCAAGGTCTATTCGGCTGCCGAACTCTATGAAATGGGGGTGGTGGATGTGTTGGCCCCGGCGGGTGAGGGACGTCAGGCAGTGATCAACTATATCCGCCATCAGCAGACCCGGGAGAATGGCTTTGTCTGCCTCGATAAGGTGATGGACCAGATCAATCCGGTGACCTACCAGGAGTTGATGAACATCACCACCCTGTGGGTTGATGCCGCACTGGATCTGACTGATAAAAACCTGCGCCTGATGAGCTATCTGGTGAATGCTCAGGAGCGTCGCTGGAATGCCGAGGAGGAGGCAACCCAGCAGGTGGCGGGTTAAGGGGTGTTGCTTCTGCGGGCCTGTTTTTCGATTTGCTTCTGCAGTGCGGAGAGGGCTTCCTGGAAGTTCGCTTCGATATCAGCGAGGTAGTTTGTGCCCCAGTGCTCGAAGGCGTTGGCTTCGATCTTGTTGGCCCGGCTTGCTGTTGTCATCAGTTTGATCAGGCCGAGGTTGGCGGCGCTACCTTTTAATGCATGGGCCTGATCACGGTAGAGCTCGATATCGTTGTTGGTCAGGGCTCCGTGCATGAGCTGAATGATCTCCGCACCGTCGCGTTTGAAGTTGTCGAGCAGTCGTTGCAGAAAGCTGCCATCGGTATTCAGCGCGATGAGCTCCTGCAGGATCTGCTGATCGACCAGCGTATGGCTGCCTATGGTTTTTTTATCAACTCGTGTCAACATGTCGGTGCTGCGCTGCTCATTGCTCTGTATAGTGGTGGCGCTGCGTATGGTATTGAGGAGTTTGGCTGATGAGATGGGTTTGGTTAGGAAGAATCTGATCCCAGCCTCACTGCACTTCTCTCGGGCCTCGGGAGTTGCATCGGCGGTGAGCATGATGAATGGGGGTTCGTTTGCAGAAGCATGGGCAAAACGGTAGAGCTTGAAGGCTTCAAGCCCACTCAGGACGGGCATGTTCATATCGAGGATAACAACATCAAATGACTCTTTTTCGAGGGCCTCGAGCACTTTCGAGCCATTGGTGACCAGCTCGCAATCGTGTCCGGCGTTCTCCAGCATGCGCCCTATCACCATGCGATTGGTCGCTTTGTCCTCTCCGACCAGTATGCGGACACGCGGATTGAGTGCGTTTTCGTTTGAGACCTGATTGGCCAGATGAATGACATCTTCACTGCCATACTGCTCGGTTTGTGAGGCGTGCAGGGCGTTAAACAGGAGCGCCTTGTCGAGGGGCGAGCCCAGGGTGTAGATCTGGTTGTCCTTGTCGCCGAGTGGATTGAGTGGTGCATTGGGGGGGTAGATCACAAGAATGGTGAGCGCGGACAGGGCAAACTTTTCGCGCAATGATTCGAGTACGATCCGTACATGCCGGGTGATGCTTACCTGATCAATGATCAGTACCTCAAACGTTTCATTCTTCTCAAAACTGTCACTCAGATGCTGGATTAGTTCCGAAGTGGTGTAGACATCCTGATAAGCGATGGACCACTCGTCGAGATACTGGGCAACTTCAGTGTGAGTGGCTTGATGCGGGCACATACGCAGGACGTTACAGCTTGCGAGGCTCTTATCCTGCGCCTCGATTATGCTTTGGGAATCCTCTTTGAACTCGATGTCAAACCAGAAAACAGAGCCGAGCCCGGGGGTGCTTTGCACTCCGATTCGCCCCCCCATCAACTCAACCAACTGTTTGGCGATGGAGGTTCCAAGGCCGGTGCCGCCGAAGCGTCGCGTAGTGCTTTCGTCCGCCTGACTAAATTTTTGGAAGATGGCGTCCTGTTTCTCCTTCGGGATGCCGATGCCGCTGTCGATGACTTCAAAACGGATCAGTGCCCGTCCCTGCTGGCTGCGCAGCAGGTTGCAGTGTAATTCGATGCTTCCTTTGGGAGTGAATTTGATGGCATTGCCAAGCAGGTTGATCAGGATCTGTCGCAAGTGGTGTGGATCGCCGATCAGTTTGTAGGGAGTATCCAGACCGATCTGGCTGTTCAGCCGTAGGGATTTCTGCGTGGCATGGGACTTGAGCATGCGCAGGGTGCCGTGGATCAGGGCATAGAGATCGAAGGGCGTATGCTCGATGGTTAGTTTGCCGGCCTCGATCTTGGATATGTCGAGGATGTCCTCGATCAGATGGAGTAGGGTCTCGCCGGATGTCTGAATGGTTTCAACGTACTCTTTGGCGGCTCTATCCAGATCGCAGGTGCGCAGCAGCTCGCCGGTACCGATGATGCCGTTGAGAGGTGTCCTTATCTCATGGCTCATGCGGGCGAGGAAATCACTCTTTGCGCGATTGGCGTCCTCGGCCCTTTTCTGTTCCTGTTTGAAGCGGCGGATGAATACAGTGGCGTATCCCGGGAGAATGAAAAACGAGAGCAGCAGTCCGACACCAAAGAGGGGGTGTTCAAGCCAGAATGTGTTGTTTGCCAGGACATAGCCGAAGCCGGTAACCGAAAGGACAACTGACAGGTAGAGATAGCGCTCGCCATAGCGGAAGGCGTTGCCGAAAGTCACCCAGAGATAGACCCATACCCATGGGGCCAGCAGGTTGCCGGTGAAAGATGAGACCAGGCTGAAACCCCAGATATCACTGATGATACCGATAATGCGTCTGGGCTGGGAGACCCGGGAGGAGACCCTGATCGACAGGTAGATCAGCGAGGAGAAGATGAGAAACCCGGCAACCAGCTGGATGGTAAGTGCACCTGGATCGCCAACTGAGAGATCAGACGGAGAAGTCAGCAGCAGATAGAAGAGAACGGCGGCAGAGAGTACAATTCTGACAAGCGCCTGTTCGCGCTCGGAGATGAGCGACTTTTCCAAATCATCAGGCATTTTTCCTTGTTGGCGCATCGCTTGATGTCATCTGGTTTGATATCTAAACATGCAGATAGGTCCCCTCTGGAGCCGGTCTTTCCACCCCGGTCGCTGGATTTTCGGCACCTTGGGCGAAAAAGACAAAAAACTGCCGCGCCATGATAGCTGAAATTCTGATTCCATTGTGAGAAGGGGGGCGAGTTTTGCTTTCTGGTCCACAGGTTCTTGCCTATAATCCCTCCCCGTCAGACATTGTGAGTCTGGGAAAGGTCGGGTCAACAAATAACAAAGGTGTTCAGCCTCATGTCAATCGAGTCCGTTGTTATCGAAGCCATCGCAAAACAGAAACAGTTGAGTCTGGATGCGATTTCGCTGGATTCCAAACTGCAGGATCTTGGTGTCTCCTCTCTGGACGCGATTACAATCGTCTACGAAGTTGAAGAGGCCTTCGATGTCGAGGTGCCTAATGATGCGCTCGAGCGTCTGGATCGCGTTAAGGATATTGTAGAAGGTGTCAGTCGGTTGCTGTCCAAAGATACGGCAGGTTGATGAGGCGGGTTCTCATAACCGGCCTGGGAGTGGTCTCCCCGCTGGGAAACGATATTGGATCTTTGAGTGCCAGTTTGCGCAGTGGCGCCAGCGGCATTCACAGGCTGAGACGTATTGACACTGCAGATCTTAAGGTGCAGATCGGTGCTGAGGTAGATGATGCAGTCTTTGCCGATCCTGACAGTGACTTGAATTATTCGCATCTGGACAGATTTTCCAAATTTGCCGTCAAGGCGGCTGCTGAGGCACTGCTCGATTCAAAATTGCCCCCGGAGGCGTTTGAGAGGATGGCGGCAATCATCGGTACCGGTTGCGGCGGCAAGGAGACCGATGAGGAGACATACTGCAGACTCTACAAGGAGGGTAAGTTACGGGCCCATCCGATTACCATTCCCAAAGGGATGCCGAGCGCTGCGGCCAGCCAGGTGAGCATGCAGTTTGGTATCCGTGGTCCAGTCTTTTGCGTGACCAGTGCCTGCTCTTCTTCAGCCCATGCCATCGCCCAGGGGGTGATGATGATCCGCTCAGGGATAGCCGATGTGGTGATTGCTGGTGGAACCGACGCCCCCTTTACCTTCGGTCTGCTGAAAGCGTGGGAGGCCCTGCGCGTGCTTTCCCGGGATACCTGCCGTCCCTTTTCTGAAGATCGTTCAGGACTGGTGCTTGGAGAGGGGGCCGGCATGTTGGTGCTGGAGTCTGAATCCCATGCGCTGGCCCGGGGGGCACAGGTACATGCAGAGCTTGCTGGTATTGGGATGAGCTCCGATGCCTCCCATATCACTGATCCTTCTGTGGACGGGGCAGTACGGGCAATGCGGCTGTGTTTACAGGATGCTGGAGTTTCTGCCGATCAGGTGGACTATATCAACGCCCATGGCACCGCGACCAAGGCCAATGATGTGAGTGAAACTGCGGCAATTCGCAAGGTGTTTGGCGCGCATGCAGAGAAGCTCAGAGTCAGTTCGACCAAGTCGATGCATGGCCATGCGCTGGGTGCTGCCGGAGGGATTGAGCTGGTCTCGACAGTGCTGGCTATGCAGCAGGGGTTTGTACCTCCAACGACCAATTTCACCCGGCCAGGAGAGGGGTGTGACCTCGATTATGTGGTGAATGCTGCTGAGCCGATGGAGTTCGACTTGGCCCTATCTAACTCCTTTGCCTTTGGCGGATTGAATGCTGTATTGGCAGTTCGCCGGTTTCAGAATTAAAGCCTTGTCTAGAGCTGCAGGGGTGCGGATGCGGCCCTGATCTCTTTTTCTCAGATCAGTCTGGCGCATCCGGCTTGCGATAGAGAAACTGACCGTTACCGAATATTTCGCCATTCATCGGGGCGAAACAGGCCTTGCTCAGAGAAAAATAGTCGTTCCAGTAGCGGATCGCTTCCGTATCGAACCCCTCCTGCTGTAACACATCGATATGTTCCCAGAAGCGGCGGTGCCACTCGTCGAGGGTATGCCAGTAGTTCATGCCATTGATGAACCAATGGTTTTCCAAGTTTAGATGTTCTGTCTGCTGGGCCAGTACCTGGTAGGGCCAGATACGCCCTCCTGGAAAATATTTATCAATCAGGGTGTTGCTGGATGAGAGAAAACGTGTGATTGGTTGTTTTGAGACGATCAGATGGTGGAAGCTTGCACCGCCGGGTTTTAGGAGGCGGGTGATGCGGGCAAACAGTTGCTGCAGATTTTTAGCATGCTCCAGCACACCGATCGAGGTGACGAGGTCGTACTCAGCGATGCCCAGTTCTTCATCGGAGAGTTGATCAAGTTCCGCATTGATCAGCCTGAGCCCTGCCGCAGCAAGGGGATGATCGGGATCGCCGGCCTGCCGTCGGATATAGTCGGCTTGGGTTCTGCTCGCCGTCACTGATGTAATGTTGAGCTTTGGAAATCGCTCCAGCAGGTAGTGTTCAAAAGAACCAAAGCCGCAGCCGATGTTGAGGACTCGCTCGTCGCCCTGGATATTACATCGCTCACAGATCCGCTTAAATTTCTGCGTCTGGGCCTCCTCCAGAGATAACTGGCTTGCCTGTGCTGCGTCACCCGTCTCATCGAAATAGGCCATGGAATAGGCGAGATATTTCTGGTCCAGGAAGTTGCTGAAGAGGGTCTCTGATTCGTTGTAGTGCTGCTCCATCAGTTGCTCGGTGACTTCCCAGGTGGGGCCTTCACTGGCGCACTGAATGAACGGCTCAAGTGCATCTGGGGATGTCGGCTGTTGAGCATATTCTCGGGAGAAGAAGCGGGTGAGGCGGGACTCGAGGGTAGCAAGCTCCTCTGATCCATAAGGGTGTATCGGAGTGTCGATGTGGAAGCCTTCTGTGTGAGTTGGATTCAGCTGGTACGCACCGTTCAGGAGCGCCGGGAAGCTGAATTCTCTCTCTCCGAGAGGTACTCTGTAAAGCGTGTACTGGTGAGCGCATAAACAGATTTCATCTGCTCCAGTAGTCCGGGGGCCTTTTCATCAAAACTCTTGTCGTCGATTCGTGTGGCACTGAGGCTCATCTCATAGAGCGCAAAGGCTCCTAAATGGCCTGCGCTATCAACCAGCAGATGGGCATGGTAGCGAAATGCGGGAGCGTCGCCCGTATTGAGGGTCGTCTCCATCTGCTCCAGAATCTGGTTGCTTTCGAGGGTAAAGCGGTTTACCAGATCGGCAATAAAATCGGGCGCATTGCCAAGATTTTCCAGGTTGTCGAGGACCAGAGTGTCCAGGATCTCTGGATTGTGAAAACGGGTTGTGGCCTGACCTGGCCGCTCCTCGATGAGTGCTGAGTTGTCTGACTCCGGTTCTCCGGCAAGGATGGTCTCAGTGAGCACTTTGAGAAATTCATGGGACTCGATGGGCTTGAACATACAGGCGTCAGCCCTAACCTGTTCACACTCTCTTACAGTATCTGGAGTGTTCTGCTCACTGATGACGATGAACGGCATCCAGCGGGTGACAGAGCGGGTGAAGTGGTGGAGTTTGATGACCTGGATGCCGCTCATTACGGGCATTGCCATATTGACGATGGCCAGGTCAAAGTGGTGGCTCTCGAGAGCATCGAGCGCCTGCTCCCCATTCTCCACTGTATAAACTTTATGACCGGCGCGTTTCAGGATGCGCTCCATTAGATTGCGGTCGCTGGCGTTGCTTTCAGCCAGGAGAATGTCTTGTGGTGGCAGCACGGGCTGCTGCTGTTTGTGCAGTCGCCCCAGCAGGCTGGTGATCTGTGTGCGTTCGTCGCTGATACCGTGTTGCGAGCGTATTGCTGCAAACAGCAAGGATTTGTTCAGCGGTGTCTCCAGGATATGAGTGTAGCCGGAGGCGGAGAGACGTTCCCGGTAGCTTTCAGGTTGACGGGGGCCGATGTAGATCAGAATTAGTCCAAAAAGCCTGGGTTCCTGGTCGATCGCTGTAGAGATCTGGATCGGGTCCACATCAAGATGGCGCTGGTCGACGATCATTACGCTGAAAGGGGTCTCGTCAGGATTTTCCAGTGCGCCGAAGATGGTGGCGAAAGCGCGTATGCTGTTGGGTACAATGCGGAAATCGTGGTTCCATTCGCCGAGAAACTCACCCAGGCGCTCGGCATGGGTTGAGTCATGGGAGAGCACCAATACTCGCTGTTTGCCCTGCGGAGTTGCCAGTATTTCATCACTGTTATTGGTGTTGGATTCAGAGCGTCCATCTTCTACGCTGGATGCCGCGCGCTCCTGCATTACTGGCAGGTCAGTGAGCGGAGTGCCGGTTGAGGTGCGAGCATCCAGATCGTCGTAGGTATCGAGTTCGTTGATCGCCGAGGGCGTTAAATTGTTAAGGATCGAGGCGAAGAATGTGCTGAAACCGATAAAAGCAAGGATCACCCCAATGCCCTGCGCAAGATGAGCGCCATCAAACGGAATGTTGATGAATGCAGCGGCGACTCCAAAGATTGTGGTGGCCAGTGTGAAATAGAGATAGGAGGTGCCGAAGTGGTAACCATTGCTAGCAATGAACAGAGGGTAGAGCGCGACGAGAAAAAGCCCCTGATCACCGGAAAAACGCAGTAGCAGAGAGATTGAGGCGATGTCGACGAGTATCCCAAACAGCCGTCGCGGCTTGGATGGAACCGGTGAGTTGATGATTCTGACCAGTAGCGCTGCTGAGATCAGGATATAACCACAAGCAACGAGAAAGGGGACTTTTGTCAGACTGAAGTCAAAAAATAGATAACTTTGAGCCGCAAACCACACAAAAAGTGGCACAGAGATCAACAGGCGGATACCTGCATGCTCTATCTCCAGGTCGGGGAATTGATTCAACCCGGGTAGGACATTGTGTTGTGATTGGCTCCGTTTATCCATCAGGCGTCCTTGGTAGTCAGTTACTGTTTACCTTTGGTTCTTTGGGAAGGTCTTTGAGGATATCGCTAATGTCACCTAAGCGCCGCAGGAAGGCATCGGCACAATCCGGATCGAAATGTCGGCCTCTTTCGTGAGCCAGATATTCTAACGCCTCAGATTTGGACCAGGCGGGCTTGTAAGGACGTTTCGAGACAAGTGCGTCGAATACGTCTGCAACGGCTACAATTCTTGCCTCTAGAGGGATACTGAAACCACGAAGTCCCATCGGATAACCGCTGCCATCGAAGCGTTCGTGGTGGTGAAGCGCGATGATTGCCCCGGTTTGCAGATAGCTTGACGGGCTATCTTTGAGAATGCTGTGGCCATATTCGGAATGGCGTTTCATTACATTCCACTCTTCTGGCGTCAGTTTTCCCGGCTTCAGCAGGATATGATCCGGGATGGCAATCTTGCCAAGATCGTGCATCGGCGCGGAGTGGCGGATCAGCTCTTGCTGTTCCTGGGAGAGGCCGATCTCTTCGGCGATGAGTGCACTGTAGCGGGATATTCTGAGGATGTGATTGCCGGTATCCTCATCCCGAAACTCGCCTGCCTTGGCGAGTCGAAAAATGGTCTCTTTTTCTCTGCGCTCCAGCTCCCGGGTTGTCTCCTTCACCTCCTTCTCCAGCCAGCAGGCGCGATCCTTGATGATCTGCTGTTGGCGGCGCATGGTCAGCAGGTTTTTGCAGCGGGTACGGCACTCCGGGTGGTCTATGGGCTTAGCGAGAAAATCAGTAGCACCAGACTCTAACGCCTTGTATCGGATCGATTTATCCTCGACACAGGTGATGATGACTACAGGCACGTCGCTGCAGCTGGGGATTTTTCGCAGCCATTGGATGAATTCGACCCCATCCATGTTGGGCATCTTGAAATCGGTAATGACCAGGTCGACCGGATTCTCTTTGGCCCAGCTGAGGGCGCTGATCGGGTCTTCGAAGGCCCGCGTGATGATGGTGGCGCCTATTTCGATGGAGCCGATGAGCTCCTCAAGGATCATTCGACTTATCGCTTGATCATCGATGATGAGAACCTGGGGCATAGTAGATTCCAGCTGTTTCCCTTTTATCCGTTCCGCTTGTGAGTGTATTTCTGGCTCATTTCGGCAATGACTAGCTAATGATAACAGATGCCCTGTTTGAGTTAGCACCCATACCTATCGGAATTGTGAAATTGTTACAAATCAGAATTAGACTAATTCCCTGCTTTGTATGTCTGCTTCCTGGTATCAGGCTTCACGCAGCACCTCCTCTAGCAGGCGCTTCAGAGTATTGGGTTCAAAGGGCTTTCCGGTGATTGCGGAGACGCCGGCCTCGCGCGCCATGGCGAGGCGGTGTTCATTAGACTCACTGGTCAACATGATGACCGGCAAGCTTGGCTGATCACTGCTGTTGCGGATGAAGTGCGCCAGTTCCTGGCCATCCATGCGTGGCATATTGTAGTCGGTAATCACCAGATCGAAATAGTGCTCCCTGACCTGATAGGCTCCCTCTTCGCCGTCTCGGGCCTCAGCGATCTGTTCGACCCCCATCGCTTCCAACACCCGACGGGCATGTTTTCGCGCCATATCGCTGTCATCCACCAACAACACCTGCAGTGACTCGGGTTCGAGATTTTCGAGGGTAATGTCAGGGCTGTCGATGAAGTCGAGGGTCGCCTGGAGCGCGATCTGCAAATCATCCTGGCTGAAAGGCTTTGGGATGATTGCCACCGCGCCCGCCTGTTTGATCGGGTCGAGATAGCGGAAGCAGGTCTCGCTGGAGATCAGGATGAAAGCGATATCGGCCAGTTGGCTCTCTTTTCGCATGCTGTGCACCAGATCGGTGCCGGTCATATCGGAGAGGTAGAGGGCGCTGATCACCAGATCGGGAGGGGTACGGCGCATCTCCTCGAGGGCGCTGGCGCCATTTTTCAGCATATCGATGGTACGCACCCCCAGATTGTGCAGATAACGCTCGACGATGTGGCTCTGGGTAACTGAGGGTTCGATCACGATGACAGACAGCTCATTCATCTCGATTCTGTTCATCGCACGCGCTCCTCGCTTGAAAACATAATCATCAACATCCCGGCATATTCGACAGGCTGGAATTCTCTCCAGTAGATTACGGCAGGCGAGGCGTTTTCTTCAGGTCGCAGAATAGTCGGCTTTGCACGGCCGGCATTGGCCCGTAAAATCGGCGCTTCCGATAAATCGAGGGCCTCACGGTGCGATTGAGCGTTGATCAGTTCCGCAAATGGAACAATAAGTGCGTCACCCTGATGGGGATGTCCGGGGTGGGCAAGACCCGTCTCTCCAATATCCTGCGCAACAGCAACTGGTTCCACTATTCCGGTGATTACCGCATCGGTACCCGCTATCTGGATGAGGCGATCCTGGACGAGATCAAGGCCCAGGCGATGCAGATCCCGGCCCTGCGAGATCTGCTGCTCTCCGACTCCATCTTCATTAACCACAATCTCACTGTGGATCACTTGAAGCCGGTCTCCGCCTTTCTCGGCATGCTCGGCAACCCGGAACTCGGCGGTATGCCCCTGAATGAGTTCAAACGCCGCCAGCGACTGCATCGCGAGGCGGAGATCGCGGCGATGCGGGATGTGCCCGCCTTCATCCACAAAGCCAACAAGATCTACGGCTACAGCCACTTCATCAACGATGTCGGTGGCAGCCTCTGTGAGCTGGATGAGCCCGGGGTGATCGAAGGAATCGCCGAGCACACCCTGATCCTTTACATTCAGGCCACCGAACGGGATGAGACAAACCTGATCGCGCGTGCCGAGAAGGCTCCCAAGCCACTCTACTATCGGGAGGAGTTCCTCAATGAACAGCTGCAGATCTTTATGCAAGAGCAGGGCCTCTCCTATGTGGCGATGATCGAACCGCTGGAGTTTGTGCGCTGGGTGTTTCCACGCCTGTTCCGTGCGCGTATCCCCCGTTACGAACAGATCGCCCGGGAGTTTGGTTATACCGTCTCCACCGATGAGATCAGCCTGGTGCAGAATGTGAATGACTTCCTCGCCCTGATCGAGCGGGTGATCGCCCGTGAGTCGAACACTGAAAATGAGCAGGAATAGCGCATGCCTTTAGTTGCCCACTCGAAACTTCCCACCTTTGAACGACTGCGCGAGGAGGGACAGAATATCCTGCCGCCGGGGCGGGCCATCGAACAGCATATCCGTGAGCTGCATATCGGCCTGCTCAACATGATGCCCGATAAGGCCCTGGAGGCTACTGAGCGGCAGTTTTTCCATCTGGTAGGGGAGGCCAACCAGATTGCACAGATCTACATCTACCCATTTACCCTGAATGAACTGCCGCGAGGAGCGAAGGCCCAAGCGCATATCGAGCAGCACTACAGCGCGTTTGAAGAACTGAAGGAGAAGGGACTGGATGCCCTGATAATCACCGGTGCCAATGTCACCCACCCGAACCTCTCCGAAGAGCCCTTCTGGGGGCCGCTCAACCAGGTGGTCGACTGGGCGCTGGAGAATGTCACCTCGGTGCTCTGCTCCTGCCTGGCGACCCATGCGGTGATGCAGTTTCACCACAACCAGCGACGCACTCCAATGCAGGGCAAGTTGTGGGGAGTCTTCAACCACCATGTGGTGGATCGCCACCATCCGCTGGTCAACGACATCAACACCCGTTTCGATGTGCCGCACTCCCGCTTCAACCAGATCAGCCGGGAGCAGTTTGATCAGGCGGGCCTGAAGGTGTTGGTAGAGAGTGCAGAGGCGGGGGTGCATCTAGCGGTGAGCGCCGACGGCCTGCGGGTAGTCTACTTCCAGGGGCATCCGGAGTATGACACTATCAGCCTGCTGAAGGAGTACAAACGCGAAGTGATGCTCTACTGGGAGGGGCACAGGTCCGAGTATCCGCCATTTCCCGACAATTACTTTCGGCTGCGTGACCAGGCGATCCTCGATGAGTACCAGGATCATCTGTTCAGTGCGAAAACGGCAGGCGGGTCAATGCCAGAGTTTCCCGAGGCGCTGGTTACCGCCTCTTTGCAAAACACCTGGCACGATACAGCCGAGGCGGTACTCGGCAACTGGATCGGCACCGTCTATCAAGTGACCCACCAGGATCGCCGGCTCCCCTTCATGGAAGGGGTCGATCCAGAAGATCCGTTGGGTCTGCGAGGCGTGTGAGCGCGGCTGGCCGGATCGATGCCGTCCTGCTCGACATGGACGGCGTACTCTACCACGGTGAGCGGGCGCTGCCCGATGCGGCGAGCTTTATGCGGCGTATCGCCATTCTGCCGCATGCCTTCATCACCAACAACCCGATCCTGCCGCCAGCTGCGGTGGCGGAGAAGCTGGCCCGGCTCGGCTTCGAGCGCCCTGATCCGGCACAGATCATCACCTCAGCCCAGGCCACCGCCCTCCATCTGGCCGAGCAACAGCCCGGCTTTCGCTACTTTGCAGTGGGCGCCGCTGGATTGCACCAGGCGCTGGCCGAGGTGGGCACTGCCGATCAGCAGGCGGCAGATTTTGTCGTGGTGGGGGAGGGCGCTGGGCTCGACTATGAGAATCTCACCACCGGTATCAATCTGATCCTCAAACAGGGCGCCCGTCTGATTGGTACCAATCCCGACACCACAGTGGACGCAACCATTGATGGTTGCCATCGTATCCTGCCCGGTGGAGGGGCCCTGCTGGCGCCATTTGCGATAGCCACCGGAGTGGAGCCGCTGATCATCGGCAAGCCGCAACCCTTGCTGTTTGAGATTGCTCTGCAACGGCTGGGAATTGAGACGGAGCACTGCCTGATGGTGGGGGATCGTCCCGATACCGATATTGCCGGTGCGGCGCGCTTGGGAATGCGAACAGCACTGGTCAGAACCGGTCGCTTTGCTCCGGGGAAGCCCTGGCCTGAAGGTTTGCCGCGCCCGGATTGGGATTGCGATAATCTGGAGCAACTGAGCGACGCTCTGACGCTGCTGCTGTCAGGCTAGATGGTGTGAAATGGTGCTGGGAGCCGGGCTCTGTCAGGGCCCTTTTGCGCAAAGAATTGCGCGTGGAAGATGGCGGAGCGGACGGGACTCGAACCCGCGACCCCCGGCGTGACAGGCCGGTATTCTAACCAACTGAACTACCGCTCCACTGGAAGAAGCGCGGCAGTATACGGCTTTTTTTGAGCAGGTCAACATCCATCACAGAAAAACCACTAACTATTTGTTGTTCGCCGTATCCAGCCAACTGCCCCACAGCTCAAACAGATGGCGATTGGTGGCTGCGATCGCGATTTTGGGGTGCAGGCTTTGGTTGTCGTCAGCGTTGGCCATGAAGCTCTCCTGCAGGCGGCTGAGGCCGCCTGCTTCGCTGAAGATCAACCGTCCCGCCGCATAATCCCAGAGGCGTGAGCTGCCGTGCAGGTAGAGCTGCAGTCGGCCCGCCGCCAACCAGCACCAGTCGAGTGCGATACTGCCGATGCTGCGTTGAGAGCGATAGGGTGGCTCGCTGACCAGGCGGCATCCCAGTTCCGGAGGCAAACGCTTGAGATCCACCATAGCGATGCAGTCGCCCAGGGTCGAACGTCTCTCGTTCAACTGCAGCGGGGTTCCGTTGAGCCAGGCACCTTGGCCGGTGATGGCGTGAAAACACTCACCCCGGAGTGGATCGTAGATCAGCCCCAGTTCGGTATGATTGTTGCGAATCAGCGCCAGGGAGACGGCGAAACAGGGCATGCCGGTGGCGAAGTTGGTGGTGCCATCGAGCGGGTCGAGCACCCAGAGTCCCTGAGTGGTGTCTGCCAGCAGGGCGCTCTGTTCGTCGCTTGGCATCTCCTCGCCGAGGACGGGGATCTGCGGGTGGAGCTGCGTTAGCTGCTGTTGTAGCTGCTGCTGCATCGCCAAATCCGCCTCGGTGACCAGTGAGCCATCCGTCTTGGTTTTGATGCGGCTGTGCTGGAAGCGGGGCAGCAACTCTGCATCAGCGATCTGGGTGAGCAGCGATCTGATCTCGGTGAGGTTGATTGAGCTGGATATCGACATGGAGAGAGGGCCAATAATTTGCGTAATCGCAACGACGGGGTGGGAATCCAAGGCTATTCTTAGCTCGATTCGGGCCATTAACCATACCTTTTGTTGGGAGCCAATACATGCTATTTGATGTCGATGAGGCCACACGGAAGCGGGCCAAGGCCCCGCATGAGATCTTCATGCTGAATCTAGCAGGGTTTCATCTGATGATGGCCCCGGCGGCGATCGTCATGGATGTGGGTTATCTGGGGTTTCTGATCCCCCTGGCCCTCTCGCTCTGCATCATCGCCTTACTTTGGATTCGCGCCACCACGATGACTGAGGATGTGTCCTGGTTTGTGCGCATGCATTGGCGCCTGGCGGCGAATCGTACACGCATCCTGCTGGTGGGTTATCTGATCAGCGGTACTATCATCGGCCTGGCACTGCTGGCGACCTCCGGCAGTGACAAGGGCGGAATCATGATGGTGGCTCTCTCCCGGGTTGCGATCGTACCGGTGCTGTTGACGGTGATGGCCTGCTTTGTGCTCGAATCGAGTGGCATCTACCAAGCGCAGCGTTTCGAGGTGCCGGATGGGCTGGTGAAGCGATTCCCGCCACCGGATGATCTGCCACGGTGGGAGGCACCGGAGGTGGTTGGCAGCTCCCAAAAAGATGCCGGTGTAGGCTGACTCAGCCCGACTATTTTTTGTCTGAATTGCAATGGCGGCATCCCCGGATTGGGAGGTCGTTATGGGGTTCCCATTCGGCATTTGCTTAAGAGGATCTGATTTGCGGCCGCTAACTCTGCATTAAGAGTGCATCGAGTAGAGGGACGCATGCCGCGACTGACAAAAAAAGTATTTGCCGACCTGGCCATCTGGATGCTCGGTTTCGGCATCGTCGTTGGCATCATATTTCCGTTTCTGCTGCTGATGCTGGAGTTTCCCGAGGCCGAGGTGATTCGCCCCGGTTTTTTCGCCATCACCCTGGCGGCTGGGGTGCTGCTGGCCATGGTCAACTATCTGCTGGTCTATAGTGTGGTTCAGCCGCGCTTGAATCTGTTGGTGGAGCATATGCAGTCCACCGAAGGGATGATCCACAATGCGATGCGACAGCAAAGCTGGGGCCACTGCGATGCCAAGAGTTGTTTTGTTCCCCAGGATTCTGACGATGAGATCGGCGCGACGGTCGCCGCCTTCAATCAGCTGGTCGCGGAGCTGATGCGTTCGCGCAAGCTGGACAACGCGGCCAGTGAGTTCTCCCATGCCCTCTCTTCAAAGCTGGATCTGGACGAACTCAATCAACACGCCCTTGATCTGTTGATCGAGCATACCGAAGCTGCGGCTGGTGCGGTATTTGTGGAGATGCAGGGCGAACTGCAGGTCGCGGCGAACCGCGGATTGGAGCGGGTGGAGTCGATCGCACAGAGCAATCATCTGCTGAACGCATTGAACAGCGGTGAGATCCGGCACAACTGGATCTGCCGAAAGAGGTGATGGTCGAAGGGGTATTGACCAGCTTTCGACCGAGTCAGATCCTGTTGACCCCGGTCAGTTTCAAGCAGCAGAGTCAGGGGGTGGTAGTGCTGGCCACAGGTACGGCCTTTCCCCGGGATGCCCTATGGTTATTGGAACTGGTCCGGCAGGGCTACGGTCTGGCCCTGAATAATGCCCTTACCCACAGCCAATTGCAGCATATCGCTGCCATCGATCCATTAACCGATGTCTACAATCGCCGCTTCGGCCTGGCGCGTCTGCATGAAGAGTTTGGGCGAAGCCGACGCTCTGGCAGTCCGTTCGGGCTCTGTATTTTTGATATCGACCACTTCAAATCGGTAAACGATACTTATGGCCACTTGAGCGGAGACAAGGTGTTGACCGGTGTGGCGGAACAGGCACGTGAAGCGCTGCGCAGCGAAGATATCCTGATCCGTTATGGCGGTGAGGAGTTTCTCATGGTGTTGCCGGGCGCTGCGACATCCCAGGTGGCAGAAGTGGGGGAGCGCATCCGCAAACGGATCGAGGAGATGCGGGTGGAAAACAACGGCACCTCGCTGAGCGTCACTGTCAGTGTTGGTTGCAGCGCCTATCCCGACGATCAGGTAGAGGATGAGCAGACCCTGATCGGCCACGCAGACGAGGCGCTCTATCAGGCAAAAGCGGGGGGGCGCAACCGGGTAGTGCGTTATCGCCCCGCCACATCCTCAGAATAGGTGGCTGCCCGGGCGCTTTGGTGTCAAATATTTGCTCGGTCACGTCAGGCTAACCTCGCAGGGAGAAGAAGAGCAGGTGCGGATGCTCTCGACTGCATACTCACCGCCAACTCACTTACTACCTACTTAGCGGGTAGTTTGATGAAGGCTCATGGATGGGGCCGGCAAACCTTTCCGCCGTTTACCTCGGATAAGCCCGTGTACTAACCAGCCCTGCTAAAAGAATGATCCACAAATAACGCAAACAATACGGCTATTGTGCAAATCCAGTGACGCCACTTCAGTTCGTTGTCAGAAACGTTTATGTGCGTTTTTTGCGGACTGAATCCCTGCCTTTATCGATATCTATGCTCACCCGGACTTCTTCCATAATAATTAAGCAGGCTTCAACGACAGAGCCTTTTCGAGTCGCACCGCCTGAGGCGGTGGTTTACCCAAATTGAATGAATTGATGTCCATGGAGCCCTCAGCGGGGTGGAGTGAAAGTGCGGTTGGCCGATGAAGTGGGTTTATCCTTGCTGCAGGCTCTCGATGAAGCGGTTGGAGCGTTCGATAGAGCGGTTCATGCGTTCGAGTAGTTGGTCGATCTCCCGTTTCAGGGCGCTGAACTCACCACGCAGGGTGCCGATCGCCTGGGCGTTGAGGTTGTGTTTGAGAAACAGCACGTTGTCGCGAAAGGTGTTCAGTACCGGTTGCATCGCACGTTCCGCCTTGAGCATCGACTGCAACATGCTGGCGTAGCGTTTGCGGGTCTGCTGCAGTTTTTTCCGGCTCGCCGCCTTCATGCTCTGGTTGTTGTAGAGCCCAACTCCTCCTGCCACTCGTCGAACAGTGCATCGGCCACCGATTTGACCTTGTCAATATGCTCGGATACCGTGTCCGCCGCCGACTGGCTCTCTTCGTATTCGTCGTTGAGAGCCGCATAGGCCTGTTTGAGATCCGTATCCTTCAGTTCGATCACCGCGGCAAACTGCTCCAGGGCCGATCTGAATTGCTGCTGGGCTGTCGCGGGTTGCCTCCACCCTATCTGCCAGGATGTCGCGCTTGTGATAGCCGACCTTCTCCATGGTGTCGTAGTAGACTGTGGAGCAGCCTGTGAGCAGGAGTAGTAGAAGTGGGAGGAGTCGTGTATTGAGCATGGTGTATGGGTGTCCTGGATGGTTCTGTTTGTGAGCATTTTGCCATAGTGGACAGCCCGCTGGCATTGGTGCCGGGGGGAGGACGCTGGCTGGTGCACTCCGCCACAGGCCTAAGGCAGAAGGTAAGGCTGGCACGACACTGGGATCTCCTACGGTAGTTGCCGCGACGGCTCGGGAGGGGGGTGATGCAGAGCGGCCTCGATTTGGGGTAAGGTCAGCGCTCACAATAGGGAGGCCGGCATAGTGGTGAATCGTGACTGTTTTTGTATCCCCAGGGATGCGCTTGGGGTACTGCTGGTAACCGCCTCGAATCAGTTTAATCTCACCTATAAGCGCTGTGTCGAGCGCTGTCCGCGTGATCTCGGCTACGACGTGATCGGTTGGGATTAGCTGATGACGATGCAGTGGCAGCGGCTGCTCTCCCGCAAGCGGCTGGGTTCCAGCCAGAAACCTTCGGAGATCACCGCGCGTACCGACTTTCAGCGCGATTTTGATCGCGTCGTCTTCTCATCGGCGTTCCGCCGCATGCAGGACAAGACGCAGATCTTCCCCCTCACCAAGATCGATTATGTGCGTACCCGCCTGACCCACAGTCTAGAATCCTCCAGCGTGGGACGCTCTCTGGGTACCCTGGTAGGGGAGCAGATCATCGCCCGGCATCGCCTGGTGGCGAGCGAAGCGTCGGACTTCGGTGATATCTGTGCCGCCGCCTGCCTCGCCCACGATATCGGCAACCCGCCATTTGGGCACTCCGGGGAGGATGCGATCCGCCTCTGGGCAGAGACCTCCGCCTACGGCAGCCAACGGGTGGGGGTGCTGCGTGACAGTCAGCGCGAAGACTTTCTCAATTTTGAAGGTAACGCTCAGGGGTTTCGGGTACTCACCCGTCTGCAGAACCGCGACAACCCTGGCGGTCTACAACTCACCGCCGCCACTTTGGCGGCCTTCACAAAGTATCCGCGGGAGTCCTGCATCGGATCCGGGCGGTTTGATGGGGTCAGTGCTAAAAAACCGGGCTTTACTGCCGAGGACCGGGAGCACTTTGAGATGGTGGCGCAAAGTGTCGGGCTGATCCGGCGCGATCCGATGTTGGGCATCTGGTACCGTCATCCGCTGGCCTTCTTGGTGGAGGCTGCGGATGATATCTGCTACCGGGTGATCGATATCGAGGATGGCTATCGGGTAGGCCATCTGAGTTTTGAGAGCGCACTGGATCTCTATCTTTCTGTACTGAATCAGCCGGACAAGTTGAAACAGCGGCTCAACGGGATCATCGGTGATAAGGAGAAGATTGAGTTTTTGCGTGCCAAGGTGATTAATCAGACGATCATCGAGTGCAAGGCCTGCTTCCTCGACAATGAGGCCGATATCCTGGCGGGTCGTTTCGACCAGCCGTTGATGTCGCATATCCCACACCAGCAAGAGATGAACCAGTTGATCGAGGTGGCGCGGGAGAAACTCTATTGTGCCCGTGAGGTGGTGGAGATAGAGACAGCCGGTTTCCAGGTGATCAGTGAGCTGCTGGAGCGTTTTGTGCAGGTGCTTGATGATGTTGCTGTGCGGGGCGAACGAGCCAGTCCACGCAGCCTGATGATGATCCGTCTGATCCCGGAGCAGTTTATCGGTCTGGGGCGGCGTCCGGTGGCGGATGACTACGCCCGGTTACTCAAACTCACCGATTTTGTCGCAGGCATGACCGACTCCTATGCGGTCTCCCTCTACAAAAAGGTCACCGGCATCTCTCTGCCTGGAGGCTGAGTGGTGGTAAGCTTTTTTGCATAGTGTGAACCTGTTTTATCTTCCCGTGGGTAGCCTTGGTTTGTAGTTGACGAGTGGCAAACGGACGCTGAAAATAGCTTCCGAATAGCTGGAGCGGTGTGCAGAGAGGATAGATGTAGCGGCATCCGCGTACCCATGTAACAGTAGCCCTCACCACGCTTTTTGGATCTGTATGATGTTAAAGAGCGGTCAAGCGTAATGGGTATGGTGATCTATTCTCGTTACCCCAAGGTAATCACAAAAAGAACAATGCTCCGAATCTCATCTCATCCCATCTCCAATGCTGGCTTGATGAAGTCAGTTTATGGCGCGAACAAGAACATATTTGTCTGTGAAAAATAAGTTAACCTCAGTCGTCGTTCTCGATATCAATTTCGCCGGCTATGGTATCCTGCGCTCGCTGGCCCCCTATGGTATCCCGTTGATTGGATTCTATCCTGATGCGTCGGTTCCGGAGGCCAAGACCAGGCTGTGCAGTCGGAAGTATCACTTCAAGGATGATGAAGAGCTGTTGGCGTTGCTGACCAGTCTGCCCGAGCTGCAGAGTGAACAGCCTGTGCTGATGCTGACAGCCGATGCTCATGTCACCTTCTACGTAGAACATCGGGAGCTGCTGGATCCCCTCTATCTGATCGATATGCCGGATGCGGCGATGATCGATCTGCTGTTGGATAAAGAAAAGTTCTCGGCCTATGCGCTCGAGCACGAGATTCTGATTCCAAAGACGCTGGTGATCGACAAGACAACAGATCTGCAGCAGGTTGCCGCTAGCTACCGTTTTCCTGCGATCCTCAAGCCGAGTTCAAAGAGCTCCCTGTGGCGGGAGTCCGGCTTGGCGAAGGCATTTCATCTTGCCGATGCAGAAGAGTTCCTCTCGGTGTGCAGCATGGCTCTGTCGTATAGCGACAGCCTGATCGTGCAAGAGTGGATCGCCGGCAATGACAGCAACGTGCACTACTGTTTGGGCTATTTCGGCGAGACAGGCGATGACATTGCGCTGTTTACCGGTTATAAGCTGCGGCAGTGGCCCGTGGGTACTGGTAGTACCGCAACCACCGTGGTCGTCGATAACAAGTGGATCGAGGAGGAGACCAAAAAGATATTCAAGAAAGTAGGCTTCAAAGGCTTTGGTTCGGTAGAGTTCAAACGCCATGAGTTGGATGGACACTACTACGTGATGGAGCCGACAGCCGGTCGCCTTAATCAGCAGGAGTATGTGGCGACCTTGAATGGGGTGAATATACCGTTAGCGGCATACAACTATATAACCGGTATGGAGATCGCAGCGGAGCCGCCGAAAAAACTGCCGGTTATCTATATCGACGAAAGGGCAGAGATTGCCAGTACCTATGTCCATTTCAAAAGGAAACTACTGAGCTTCGCTGAGTGGCGGAAAAGCCTTCAAGGCAATCGAGCCTATCGTTACTGGACTCCTAAGGATCCTGCCGTCTTTTTCAGTTTTGTGCTCAAACATGTCGGGGATGTGCTGCGCAAGGTCGTCAGTTTCATCATCAGACGCTGATTAAATGTACTTCCCTGCATCTGCATACAGCAGGGGAGAGCCCGAACCTCTTCTACAAGTCTCAACTCGCTGATCCCCCCCTTTGCCAGGCTGGGATATCTGTGTCTGCATGGTTGCTTGAGACCCCCTCCCACTACCGGGCGTTATCGGTAGCAAAAAACGGCCTCCTCGGAGGCCGTATGGGCGTCATGGGCTGATCACCGATACCTACGTCACCCCAGCAATACGCGCCCCTATATGGCGCGACTGGATCGGCAGTGTGAACGCCTCAAATTCAAACTCCTGGTGGTGGGGTTGGATGCCGGTTACAACACGGCGGCGGTCTGTCACGGACTGATGGAACGGGGCATTGACGGGGTGGTGGGCCACAAGCGCCCGCACACTCCCAAGGGCCAGCTAAAACGGCGGGACTTCAGCTACGACGCCCGGCAGGATGTGTACCACGTCCCCAGGGCCAGCGGCTGCGCTATAGCACCACCAACCGGACAGGTTATCGGGAATACAAGTCTGTCCCCGTCTTTTGCAAGGATTGCCCCCTACTTGATCGATGTACCCGCAGCCAGAATACCCAGAAGGTGGTCATCCGCCATATGTGGGAAGAGGAGCGGGAGAAAATCAATCGGAACCGGCTAACGGACTAGGGCCGGCGTGAGTACGAGCAGCGTCGGGAGACGGTGGAGCGCAGCTTCGCCGATGCTAAGGCCGCTATGCCCGTTTCCGGGGTCTGGCCCGGGCGCAGGCCCAATGTCTGCTGGCTGCAGCCTGTCAGAACATGAAAAAGATCGCGCTGCTGTTGGCGCGATTTATGGCGCCACTGCCCAGTCTCTTAACGTCCAGGCTGCGCCATCGGAGGTTTTGCCTTCCGTTTGGGCTATTCGGTTGCCTTGTGCCTGTGCAGCAGCTGAATCAGCCAGCCTGATTTCTGCGTCCCTCTCAAAAACAAACCCCGGTATTTTGCCGGGGTTTGTCATCAAACTGACGGCCTCCGAGAAGGCCGTCTTGTCACTGCAAGATCAATGAAGGTTAGTAGAGATAGACCGCGCCTATATCCTCTAGAGCAGAAGTATCGACCCCTGGTGCTGGATTGATTCCGGTTGCTGCGCTGTCCTCCCAATACGCGCCGACTGCCAAGGTAGAACCATCACCGCTGATCGAGAGCCCATAGCCGAATTTATCGCTAGCGCCAGTGTTGGAGGCTTTGACATAGCTCTGACTGCTCCAACTGCTGCCGCTGCGTCCGTACACAAACACCGCGCCAGAATCTGTGCTGGTTGTGAAGTTCGGGTCGTTGACGCCCTTGCTTGACCGATCCTCCCACGGCATGCCTACCGCTAGCAGGGCGCCGTCGCTACTCAGATCCAGCGCATAGCCAAACTTGTCTTGCTGCCGGCTGGCCGTGGAGGCCTTGATATAGGCCTGTTGGGTCCAGGCTCCACCGGTGAGCGGACGGGTAAAGGTATAGGCGGCACCGGCATTGCTGGCGGCTGGATTGGGAATCGAGTCGACGCCAATGGTGTCACTATCCTCACCTGTAGCCCCCACTGCCAGAGTGTGGCTGGTGCTGTCGCTGCCCAGGGCAACCGCTGAGCCAAAGAGGTGGTCACTGCCAGCATTTGCTGCCTTGACCATCGCATCCAGGCTCCAGGTGCCAGCGGCACGAGTATAGACAAACACTGCACCTGAGTTTCCGACCGCATTAATAGTGCCGGCGGCATCGGCGTCTTCATGGATGGCGCCCACCGCCAGGATGTTGCCATCATCACTCAGAGCGATCGAGGTGCCGAACAGGTCTCCGCCGTATGTAGTGTTGCCTTTGGAGTGGTCCGATTTGATGTAGGCTTGCTGGCTCCAGGTGGTGGCGCTGCGGGTGAACACATAGGCGGCACCCGCGCTGTCTGCAGTATTGTCTGCCTCGCCGGCGTTTATTACATCGCTATCACTATCCTCCAGGGTGGCCCCCACCGCCAGAGTGTTGCCATCGGCGCTGAGTGCCAGGGATGCTCCAAACGCATCACCGGCCTCGGTATTGGATGCCTTGATGTAGGCTTGCTCACTCCAGGTAGTGCCTGAACGGGTGAAGAGATAGACGGCACCGGCATCGACTGCCAACTCATCCGCAGCGCTGCTGTCGACACTGACACCGGTAGTCCCGCTGTCCTCTTTGATGGTGCCGATCGCCAGGGTGTTGCCATCGGCACTGAGTGCCAGGGAGGTTCCGAACTCGTCGCCCGCGCCGGTGTTGGATGCCTTGATATAGGCCTGCTGGCTCCAACTGCCGGCGGAGAAGACGTAGACATAGACGGCACCGGCATCGGTGGCTGCCTCGTCCGGGGTGGAGTTGACGCCGCTGGTGGCGCTGTCCTCCAGCGGGGCGCCAACAGCCATGGTGGAGCCATCCGCGCTGATCGCCACGCTCAGGCCGAAGTTGTCGCCAAGGCCTGCATTACCGGCCTTGAAGTAGCCGATGCTGCTGATCGAGTCGATCACGCTGGTGGCCTGCTCGGCAGAGCCGCTGCAGGCGGTGTCGCCGGCGTTACAGGCCTCTACCATGTAGCGGGCATTGGCCCAATCCTGCAGATGGGTGGCAATGTCGATGGTATGGCTGGTGCCGGCGATCGCCTCTGCACCGGATACCACGCTGAAGCCGGAGGCCCCATCCGGGTTGACCATCAGACGATAGTGATCAGCACCGGCCGAGGCGTCCCAGCTGAAGCCGATCTGCTTGAAGCTGAAGCTCATGCTCACATTGATTGGTGCATCCGGGGCGGGTGCTGTCACCTGAACCGTTCGGGTCAGTTGAGTCGCGGCATTGCCGCTGGCATCGGTGACATCGTAGGTCACGCTATAGCTGCCGATGGTGTTGGTATCGACTGTATCGCCGCCGATCACTAGGCTGCCGGAGAGATCCCCATCCACCGTGTCGCTGGCGGTTGCGCCCGGTTCACTATAGGTGTCGACATTGACGGTGAGTACCATCGGGTTAGCACCGATGAGGGTGATCACCGGTATGGTGGTATCGACCACGTTGACGGTGCGGGTGGCCGTGGTGGTGTTACCAGCACTGTCGGAGACGTTGTAGGTCAAGGTGTAGCTGCCCACCACAGCGTTATTCACACTACCGGTGACCACCACATTGGCGGAGATGTCACCGTCCACATCATCGGTGGCGGTGCTGCCTGGATCGGTGAAGGGGGTGCCTCCCTCAAGGGTGAAGGGGTTGTCTCCGATCAATGCCAGGGTAGGGGGCTGGTCAGCCACTACCACCGTGCGATCGAGGGTGGAGCTGTTGCCAGCCGCATCGGTGACGCTGTAGGTCAGGGTGTAGATGCCAGCGACCGCGGTGTTGACACTACCGCTGGCCGTGATGCTGCCTGAGAGATCCCCGTCCACGTTATCGATAGCGGTTGCCCCCGGGTCACTGTAGGTCGCACCCACTGAGACGGTCTGTGGGTTGTCACCGTTGAGGGTGATGACCGGCCCGGTGAGATCTTTGACCTCGACGGTACGTGTCACTGGCGTTGCTGCATTGCCTCCAGAGTCGGAGACGTTGTAGGTCAGAGTGTAGCTGCCCAGGGTGTTGGTATCGACGGTGCCACTGACTGTGACATTGGCTGAGATATCGCCGTCGATGGCGTCACTGGCAGAGGCACCAGGGTCGGTAAAGGTGCCGCCCAAGGCCACCCCCATCGGGTTGTCGCCACTCAGCGTGATCGTTGGTGCGGTCTGATCGGTGACGTTGACGGTGCGGGTCACCGCAGTGGCGGCGTTACCAGCACTGTCGGAGACGTTGTAGGTCAGCGTATAGCTGCCCACTGCCGCGGTATTGACGCTACCGGTGGTGACGATGCTGGCGCTCAGATCGCCATCGACGGTGTCACTGGCGCTGGCGCCGGGATCAGTAAAGACTGAACCTGCAGCAACCGTCATCGGGTCGCTGCCGCTGAGGGTGATCACCGGCGCGCTCAGGTCGGCAACGGTGACCGTGCGGTTGACTGCGGTGGCTGCATTGCCTGCGGCGTCGGAGACATTGTAGGTCAAAGTGTAGTTGCCCAGTACGGCAGTGTTGACGCTGCCGCTGACAGTGATGTTGGCGGAGATGTCGCCGTCGATGTTGTCGCTGGCGCTGGCGCCTGGGTCACTATAGCTGGAACCTGCGTCGACAGTCTGTGGGTTGTCGCCGGCGAGGACGATCACCGGTGCAGTCTGGTCGGTAACACTGATGGTGCGGCTCTGAGTGCTGGTGTTGCCAGCCGCATCCGTGACCTGGTAGGTCAGGGTGTAGTCGCCGGGGGTGTTGGTGTCGACCGTGCCGCTGACGGTCACACTGCCCGAAACATCGCCATCGAAGTTGTCGTTGGCGCTGGCGCCTGGGTCGGTGAAGCTGGCGCCTACGGCTATCGTCATCGGGTTGTCACCGCTCAGGGTGATTACCGGTGCGGTGGCGGCCGAGACGTTGACGGTACGGGTCGAGGTAGCCGTGTTGCCAGCCGCATCGGTAACCGTGTAGGTGATGGTATATGTGCCGGCAGTGGTTCTGTCGACGCTGCCGCTGGTAGTGATGTTGCCGGTGATATCGCCGTCGACATTATCATTGGCGCTGGCGCCTGGGTCGCTATAGGCGGTAGTGCCAGCTTCCAGGGCGAGCGGATTGTCACCAGTGATGGTGATGACCGGGGCGGTGGTCTCGGTGACGTTGACGGTGCGAGTCTGGGTGGCGCTGTTGCCAGCCGCATCGGTAACCGTGTAGGTGAGGGTGTAGCTGCCGACGGTGGAGGTGTCGACCGTGCCGCTGACGCTGATACTGCCGGAGAGATCGCCATCGACATTATCAATGGCGGATGCGCCGGGGTCGCTGAAGGTATCACCCGCCCGGACTGAGAGCGGATTGTCGCCGCTCAGTGTGATTACTGGTGCGGCCGCGGTATTGACCGTCACGCTGCGGGTGGCGCTGGCGTTGTTGCCGGCCGCATCGGAGACGCTGTAGGTCAGGCTGTAGACACCGACAACCGCCCGGTTGACCGAGCCGCTGACAGTGATGTTGGCGCTGATATTGCCGTCCACATTATCTGTGGCGGTGGCGCCCGGATCGCTGAACGGGGTGGTGCCGGCTTCCAGCACCAGGGGGCTGCCGCCATTCAGGGCAATCACGGGGGCGGTAGTATCGACAACGTTGACCGTGCGGGTGACTGCTGTTGCTGCATTGCCGGCGGCGTCGGAAACGCTATAGCTCAGGCTGTAGCTGCCGACCAGGCTGCTGTTGACGCTGCCGCTGACCGAAATGTTGGCGCTGATGTCGCCATCCCGGTCATCATTCGCAGTGGCGCCGGGATCACTGTAGCTGGTCCCGACCGAAACTGTCTGTGGATTGGCGCCGTTCAGAGTGATCACCGGCGGGATGGTGTCGAGACCGACCACCAGGACGACGTTGACCGTGCGGGTGACTGCCGTGGCGGCATTGCCGGCGGCGTCAGCGACATTGTAGGTGAGGGTGTAGGTTCCTACCGCACTGGTGTTGACGGTGCCGGAAACCACGATACTGGAAGAGATGTCGCCATCCAGTGAGTCAGTGGCGCTGGCCCCGGGGTCGCTGTAGCTGCTACCTAGATTGATCGTCTGGGTAGCGTCGCCGGTGAGGCTGATGACCGGTGCGGTAGTATCGGCCACCACCACGGTGCGGGTCACTGCGGCGGCGTTGTTGCCGGCAGCGTCAGCGACGTTATAGGTGAGGATGTAACTACCGGGGGTGGTGGTGTCGACACTGCCGCTGAGCACGATGTTGGCGCTGATGTCGCCATCTTTGGCGTCATTGGCAGTGGCGCCCGAGTCAATGTAATTGTTGCCTGCCTCCACCGTGAGCGGCGTGGCGCCGAGCAAGGTAATAGTAGGTGGGTCGTTATCTGGGACCGTTGCTGCGGTATTGGTGGCAAGATCGTCGGTTAAGCCGAGCTCGCAGCCTGACAGCAGAGTGCTGAGCAACAGAGCCAAAGGATAGAGTGGCTTGGTGCGCTTTGTCATAAACATTAATACATCCCCCCATTTTTGTTGGCTTTTCTTGCCTCTACTGACAGGGGGGCTGAAGGATGTCGCTTATCCGTCTGATCTTAAAGACGGATTCCTTGCTCACAGAGTCCAGCTGAAACTGGATGCCTGCTCCCCTGTTGCCCGGGCAACAGCAAGAAACTAATGGCTCCATTCTCTTGCTTCCTATGGGGTGATCAATATCGTGGACGAGGACTGCTGGGGGGAGTGTGACTTCTGTCACGCAACATTTGGCACTGGTGTGTGTTTTGTGAGGAACCTCAATCCTTAAACATAAATAGATGATTTGAAGGGGGAATTAAGTTAAGACTTTACTTCGTCTGTGCGCAAATGACGCACTCTTATCAGTGCTGTATTCCACATTGAGTTGCTGCTATAGGGAAGACTTGCAATTATTATCCCAATAAAAACAAAAAGATAACACGTGTATCTAATCTGTCTCTGATCTTATCTACTAGCAGTTTTTTGCATCAATAGGATGCACGTAAATGGCTACTAATCGCTCCGCTTGCGGGAGAGTTCGACCTGAAGTGGGCGGTTGGTATCGAGATGAATGTCTCTTTGCGGAAAGGCGATATTAATCCCGGCCTGGGTGAGTTTGTGGTTGATCGCCTTGTGCAGGGCGCTCATGGTGCAGACCCGGTTCTCCATCGATCCCAGATAGGCGCGCAGCATCAGCGTCAATGCGTTATCGCCAAAGCTTTCGAAGGTACAGAAAGGTTTGGGATCGTTTAATACATCCTCGTTCTCTTGTGCGGCTTCGGTCATCAAGGCCATGGCACGATCCACATCGGAACCGTAAGCGACCCCGAGCGTGATGATAATTCGGTTGATCTTATCGCTGAGGGTCCAGTTGATCAGACGCCCGGTGATGAACTCCTTGTTGGGGACCAGGAACTCTTGCTTGTCGTAGTTGGTGATAGTGGTGGCGCGGATGCGGATGCGCGAGACCACACCGGTGGTCTCGTCGATGGTCACTACATCGCCGACACGGATCGGCCGCTCAAACAACAGGATGATGCCGCTAATGAAATTGGCGACGATTTCCTGCAGGCCAAAACCGAGGCCGACACCCATTGCGGCCACCAGCCACTGGATGCTCGACCACTGCAGGCCGATGGTGCTGAAGGCAGAGAAGATACCGATGCCGGCGATGGTGTACTGGGAGAGTGCGGTGATCGCATAGCGGGCACCCGGATCGAGGGGCAGCCGCTGCAGCAGGGTGATCTCCAGTACGCCAGGCAGGTTCTTCGCCGCCATCACCGTGATCACCAGGATGATCAAGCCGATCACCAGATCTCCCAGGGTGACCGGTACCTCTTTACTGATGCCGTCGATCAGACGGCTGGCCTGAAACGGCAGCTCCACCGAGTCGAGAAAGTTGAGCGCCGGCAGCAGCTCGCTCCATATAATTAGTGTGCCGATCACCGCACCGAAGAGAAAACCTGCCCGCAGCAGCCGCTTTGCCTGCTCCCCCAGCTGATCGAAATCGACCTCCGGGATCTCCAGTGAGATCAGTGGACTCTCCTCTTCCTCATCATTCCGCTCCCGCTGGCTGCGCAGTTCCTCGCGGCGGCGCAGCGCATCCTCGAAGCGCAGCCGACGTTCGGCGATGTAGAGCGAGCGCAACAGCAACTCTTTGAGGATAAACAGGCCGAGGAAGAACCAGAAGGTCATCTCCAGTCGCGCCGCCAGATGCACCGCGGTGTAATGGTAGCCGCTGGCGGAGAGCAGCAGCAACGCCAGCGGCAGCAGCAGGAAGAGCGGAAACCAGAGGAAGTGGAGCTGTGCCAGCAGGCTCTCATTGTTGTTCAGATTGCTGATGAGCGGGCTGTTGCGGCTCAGGCTGTGAAAGACAAAAGCGGAAGCACTCAGCATCAGCAGCAGGAAGGCAATCTGGCTTAGCTCCTGGGCCGGTTGTGAGGGATTAGTTCGGACACTCAGCTCAACCAGAAAAATCAGCGGCAGGATGAGCGGTACAAGCCAGCGGAGCTCGCTGACCAGGGCGCTGCGCACGCCCGGATTCCATCGCAGATGCCGGTCACCCAGGCCATCGGTGAGGCAGATCTGTCTGAGCAGGTTCAGCCCGCCCAAGGTCAGCCCTGCCTGGATCATTCCATTTGCCAGCGACAGGGTGAAGGGCGAGGCGGTAGTGAGGTGGGAGAGGAGCCAGCCGCCACCGACCATCAGCAACGTCGGTCCGCCAACGATCAGCAGGGTCAGCGCAATGGCTTGCAGTGTAAGGTGGAAGGCGTCAGTGCGGATCTTGCGGGTCTTGGCGGCCAGCAGTGGCAGTTGCCGCTGCGCACTGCGCCGGTAGATCAGCAACAGCAGGCTACTGGCCAGCAACAGCAGCAGCCTGCCCGGTTGTTGTTGCCAGAGTTCTTGCAGATCCCGGCTCAGTTCGAGCCAGTGGCTTGGGGCGAGCGGCCATAGCAGCGCATGAGCGAGTCTCTCCACCTCGAATAGATTGCCGAGTCGGGTGCTGGGGATCCACAGCAGCTGATCGTCGATATAATCGACAAATGCCCGGGCGACATCGACCTGCTGCCGCTCCGCCAGGTCGAGGGTGGTGAGCTGGCCGATGTAGCGGCCATATATGGTCTGCAGTCTGTTCAGCGCGTCGCGCCGGTTCTGGATCAGGGTGTAGAGTTGTTTGCGGAAGCGTTTCTGCTGGGCGGGAGAGAGATCCTGCTGCACTCCCTGCAGCATTACTGTCACCAGCTCTTCAACGTCGCTGCGCTCTCTCAGCAGTTCGTCAATCTCGATCTGGCGATCGGTGGCGCGATTGATCTCCTCGCCGCGACTGGCAGAGGTACGGCGATAACTCTGGAATGAAGGCAGGGCATCCTGGCGGCGGCGCAGCATCTTGCCGATCGCCTTGCTTGAGCCGACCACATCGACCCGCTGGCGGGTCCGCTCATAATCGTTCCTGATCTCGTCCAGGCTGCGCTGCGTCCGTTCGAGTTGCTCCGAGACCGATTTCTCCTTCTGGATCAGTGCCTCCAGCTCCTGATGATAGCGTGCATTCTCCTGGGCTATGGTCTGGATCTCAGGTGGCAGTTCGGCGCTCTTCTCGCGCAGCGCCTCGGCCTCCTGGAGCGCCTCGCGGGCGCTATTTTCGCGCAGCTCATAGGCGCTTTGTTTGAGGCGATCAAGTCTGTCCTGACGCAACGCGACGGTGGCCAGCAGCAGATCTCTCTGCACCTGGGCGAGGTTGGTGAGCAGGTTCAGGTTGCCGAGCTGCAGCTGTAGTGAACTGACTTCGGTCTGACGGATCTGCTTGCGTGCATTCAGTGCGGCAATCCGTGCCTCGGTCAGTGCGGCGGGTTCATCGCTGGCCGGCACCCTAAGATCCTCCTCGATCTCGGCAATCGAGTTGTTGCTGGTGACTATCTCTTCACTGATCCCCTTGGCGCCGACCAGCAGGCGCGCCAGCTCCTCCTCCTGTTGTCTCAGCTCTTCGCGCTTCTGGTTGAGAGTCTGCTGCTCCTGACTGATCGCAAAGTCGAGTTGCTCCAGATTGGCGCGGCGGGTGATGGAGCGGACCGAGGGAGTGTTCTGCAGCGGATGCGACAGCTGCGCCCGAGTCTTTTTGATCAGTTTTGGGGCCTGCTGAACCCGTTGTTCCAGCTGTTTGAGATCGGCCTTGGCCCGAGCTCCCGCCTGAAGCCATTTTACAGTCTGGCTGTAGAATTCCTGGATCCGTTGTTTGATTCCTTCTGACAGGCTGGGGTCAGACTCGGCGGCCTGGCGGGCGGACTCAAGCCGTTCTGGCAGAGTGAAACCGTTCTGCTCGAGGCTGGCGGCCCAGAGCGGTGCCATGGCGCTCCCCGTGAGCAGCAGGAACAGGCCTATCAGGCTGAATAGAAGGTGTCTCGTCTGGCGCATCTTCAGGCGATTATTAGGGTCGTGTTGGTGGCATCAATGTGGGGAAGGCCCCCCATCCAGTGGTCTTCGCTGAGCATTGTCAAGATATAGCTGCGAGCCGGGGAAAGGTTTCTGTTGATCGGATCGATCATAACCCAGATCGTCCGGCCATGGTTGAGGCAGCGATGATCCTGTGATTCGAAGCCAGGGGGGCTCAGTATCCTCTGTAGGGCTGGCCAGATGAACGTTTCAATTGGTGTGGAGGATTAGGGAGCCTCTGATTATTCGGCGGAGGAGATGAAGCATGGGCATTTCTTATCAATCAACACCCTTACCTGTATCTATTGAATCAGCCGAATAAATTCTGGCCAGTCAACGGCTGGAGGATGGTAGTAGCCAGAGACAATGGGGGAAAGAAGATAGGAAGTAAATGTCTATGTTTTCGAGAGGTCAATAATTATGCCTGAATTTTATTAAATGTCTTCTGATTTTATCTTCTTACCTCTGCTTTGCGTGAACTGAGTCACGAGCCGAAATTCTTTACAGTTGCAGGTCTTGATCATCATCAAGAAAGAAAGAGAATTAATTTCACGAAAAGAACATCGGCTTCGATCGAAACTGAAAACAAGGAAGAATAAATGGCGTTGCGAATCCTGTGTAGGCAAAAAACAAAAGGAATAGTTTCCCTAATTTTATTGCTACTTGTTTCGTTTGACCTCCATGCCACCACCATGGCGGCGATGACAGGCCCTTTGGGACCTGGACTGACCTATACTGACAGTTCCACGCCGGTCATCGTCAAGGCCGCCCAGGGGCAGCAGCCCAATACCATGATCTACATGCCACCGGGCAGCATTGCACGTGGCAGCAAGTTCGGGAAGTTTGCCTACGAACACGGCTTCATTTGTGTCGGTCCTCCGGTTGACGGGCCAAGGCAGTTCCACTCCTGCCTGAACGATGCTGGCCTCACCTGGAATACCCAAAACGCTGGTGGCACCGGCGGCCCGGACGACCGTGAGGTGCGTGAGCACGCCGTTGCTCTGGGCTCCGACTTCGAGGAGATGGCGGAGCTGATCGCACCGGAGGCGATCCCCAACACCGTGTTGGTAACCGGACCTTCCCGCAACGGCGGGATGCGCACCGCCTATATCCGCAGCAACGGTATCAATGAGTTGGGTCCGGACGATCCCTTCTACCTGGTGGGTTTTAAGGAGATCGGCTTCTGGAGCGAGGCCCGGAATATGGACAACTGGAGTCGCGGTGATCCGAATCTGTTCGAGATCCGCGACCTCGCCTACATCTGGCACATGCACAATCCGACCTCGATCTGGGGCAGTATGACGGTGCCTAACTACCGGCTGATCTGGATCACTGTCGGCCCGAGTAACTACGGGCCGTTCATCCCGTTCAGCATTGATGATCCCTACATCCATGAAGCCTTTCAGGATGGCAGCTACGAAAAATCGATCATCAGCAACCCCTACAGCCATGCCGAAATCGCGGCCATCGAAGACGCGATCATGGCCGCCGATGGCAATGTCAAAGGTGACATCCGGGAGATCCAGCGGCGCATCGTGGAGCGACTGGAGATCACCCCATCCGGTGTTGGTGTCACCACCAACAGTTTGCCCGATGGGGATACCAGTCAGCCCTACAGCACCACACTCACCGCCTATGGTCAGGCGGTCCCTTTTACCTGGCGTCTACTCTCCGGCACCCTGCCGAATGGTCTGACACTCTCAGCATCTGGCGTGATCAGTGGCACCCCGACCGGTAATGAGTCGCAAAGTTTTACTGTTGAAGTCAGCGATGCGGATGGCAACAAGGCCACCAAAAGTCTGACTATCAGCGTCATCGATAGTGCCTCGATCCTCTTCGATGCTGATTTCGACAGCGATGAGGATGGTTTCAGCTATCTCGATGATGGGTTCCGTGGCACCAGCCAAGCCAGATATGCGAGCGGATCACGGCAGCCCTCGGCAGGGTTTGCCGGCAGTGGTGCGCTGGAAGTCCAACTCGGTGGCATCGATGCAGACGACATCTTCGGCATGTCGGGTGGCTGGCAGCGCAGTTTTACCCTGAGCGCACCTACCGAAGTTGAACTGAACTTCAGATACCGTCTTGATCACGCTGCCTTTTATGAGAGTGATGAACTGAGCCAGGTGCTGTTCAGCCTCGACAACGTACTGTTTGGAGTCAGCCCCAACGACTATGTCGCTGAGATCGTCGGCGATGGCAATGGTGGCTCGATCCAGACCACCAACTGGCAGACCTTCCAGATCAACCTCGGTACCCTGGCCGCGGGCGAACACACCCTGATGATAGGTGCTTACAACAACAAAAAGACTGCCGCCAATGAGACTACCAGCGTCTATGTGGATGACCTACTGCTGCGTGTGGTCGGCGAGATCAATCAGGTTCCCAGTGCCGTGGCGGTGGCTGACACCCAGCTTGGTGCAGCGCCACTGACTGTCAGTTTCACCGGCAGCAACTCATCCGACTCCGATGGCAGCATCGCCTCCTACGCCTGGGACTTCGGGGATGGCAACAACTCAGGTTCGGCTGATCCAAGCCATACCTACACATCACAGGGTGTCTACACAGCTACCCTGACGGTGACCGACGATGGTGGTGCCAGCAATAGTGCCAGTCTCACCATCACTGTCACCGAGACCCCCGACACAGAGGCCCCAAGTGTGCCCGAAGGGCTGATTGTCAGCGCCGAAGGCACTGACAAGATCAACCTCAGCTGGCAGCCTGCCAGCGATAATGTGGCGGTGACCGGCTATCGCATCTTTCGCGATGGGAATGAGCTTGCCACCACCAGCGAGACGAGTTATCAGGATAGTGGCCTGAGCGCGTCGACCAGTTACGAATACCGGGTCAGTGCATTTGATAACTGGGAGAATGAGAGCGACCCTAGCGATAGCGACTCAGCCACCACCGGCGCCGCGCCGGTGATGACCAGCCTGACCCTGGACCCCAGCTTTCTCCGACTGGAGATCGGCGGCACTCGCCAGTTCGATGCGGTTGGATTGGATCAGTATGGCAACCCCATCACCGCCAGCCAGGTCTGGTCGGTGGATGGCGGCGGAAGCCTCACCGACGGTGGCTACTTCCGGGCTGATACGGTTGGCGGTCCCTATACTGTGACGGTCGAGACTGGCGGCCTGACGGCCACCGCTACAGTTGTCGTCGCCCCCACATCGAATCTGATCGAAACCTACTTCAGCAGTGGTACCGAAGGTTTCATCTATCGTGATGATAGCTTCCGTGGCACCAGTGCACCGGGCTATGCTGACGGCTTCTGGCAGTCAGAGGGTGGCCATACGGGAGGGGCCCTGGAGGTGCTGCTGGGCGGCATCGATGGCAAGGATATCCCCGGCATGTCGGGCGGATGGGAGCGTGAGTTCAACCTCAGCGGTCCCACCGAGCTGATCTTGTCGTTCCGCTACCTGGTCAGCCAAACACCGCACTATGAGTCCCACGAATACAGCGAGCTGTTGCTCAGCCTCGACGGTGAACTGGTAGGTGAGAACGCCGGTATTCGGGTGTACGGCAACGGCAATGGTGGTCCCGATGAGACCACCGGCTGGCAGAGCCTCGAGATCAACCTCGGCACTTTGGCCATCGGCAGTCATACACTAACCATCGGTGGCTACAATAATCTGAAAACCGCTACTAACGAGAGCACCCGGATCCTGATCGACGATCTGTTGATGCGTGCCTCGGGCGTGCTCAATATCGCCCCTAATGCAGTTGCAACGGTGGATCAGAACAGCGGTGTGGTGTCGTTTAGCGCCAACTTCACCGGCAGCAACTCCAGCGATCCCGATGGCGTGATCGCCGCCTGGAGCTGGGATTTCGGCGACGGCAGCAGCTCCAGCGAGGCCGACCCAAGCCACAGCTACACCGCCGCTGGCAGCTACACCGCAACCCTGACCGTCACCGATGATGTGGGTGCGACCGATTCGGCGAGTGTCGTGATCACGGTGGCGGATCTGCCCGACACCAGCGCGCCCTCTATACCACAGAGCCTACTGGCGAACGCCACTGGCGCCACGACTATCGATCTCAGCTGGCAGGCTGCGAGCGACAATGTCGCAGTGACTGGTTACCGTATCTTCCGCGACGGCAGTGAGATTGCTACCACCACGGCGACCAGTTTTCAGGATAGCGGTCTGGGTGCTTCCACCAGCTACTCCTACGCGGTCAGTGCCTATGACGCGGCTGGCAACGAGAGTGGTCGCAGCAGCGCAGACTCTGCCACCACCCTGGATGCAGCGGTGCTGAGCAGCCTCAACCTGACTCCATCTGCGGCCCAGGTTGAGGTCGGTGGTAGCCAGCAGTTCACCGCCACTGGCGAGGATCAGTACGGCAATCCGATCTTGGTTGCACCGGTCTGGTCGGTAAGCGGAGGAGGGAGCATCAGCCAGAGCGGCCTGTTCAGTGCTACTAGTGTCGGCGGTCCGTTTACCATCACCGCCGTGAATGGCGCACTCTCTGCCACCGCCTCGGTCAGTGTGGCACTGCCATCTAACATCATCGATACCCACTTTGATGGCGATGCCAGCGGCTTCAGCTATCTGGATGATGCCTTCCGCGGTACCACCCAGCCTGGCTATGCCGATGGCAGCTGGAGCGCCGATCAGGGCTTCTCCGGGGGCGCGCTCCAGGTCATCCTGGGGGGGATCGATAGCAGGGACATCGTTGGCATGTCCGATGGTTGGCAGCGCAACTTCAGCCTGGGGGTACCCACTGAACTGGTGCTCTCCTTCCGCTATCAGTTGAGCCAGAGTCCACACTACGAATCGAACGAACAGAGCCAGATGCTGCTCAGCATCGACGGTGTGCTGGTCGGCCTGTCAAGCGACGACTTCATTGCCCAGATCGCCGGCAACGGCAATGGCGGTCCCGATGAGACTACCGGCTGGCAGAGCGTCGAGATCAACCTCGGCAGCCTGCCTACGGGTGAGCACAGCCTGATAATTGGTGGCCACAATAATCTAAAAACCTCCGCCAACGAGAGCACCCGGATTCTGATTGACGATCTGCAGCTGCGCTCCGCCGGCGTGATAAACCTGGTGCCCAACGCTGTGGCCAGGGTCATCGAAAGCACTGGTGTGGTGCCGTTCACCGCGGTCTTTGATGCCAACGGCTCAAACGATCCGAATGGCAGCATCGTCGATTACAGTTGGGATTTTGGGGACGGCAACAGCGCTACTGGCGCCACGCCCAGCCACATCTACACCTCGGCAGGAACCTACACGGTTACCCTGACGGTGACCGACGATGGCGGGGCGACCGCCAGTGACAGTCTCAGTATTGAGGTCAGTGAGACGCTGGATGAGGAGGCGCCCAGTGTGCCGCAGAGCCTGAGCGCAACCTCGGTCGATTCAACCAGCATCAACCTTGCTTGGCAGTCATCGACGGATAACGTCGCGGTGACCGGCTATCGCATCTTCCGTGATGGGACGGAGATCGCCACCAGCGAATCTCCAAGCTTCCAGGACAACGGCCTTGATTCAGCCACCGCCTACAGCTACCAGGTCAGCGCCTTTGATGCCTGGGGCAACGAGAGCGAGCGCAGCGATGCGACATCGGCCACCACCGGTGAGGCGCCGCTGCTGACATCCATGTCAGTCAACCCAACGGGTGTGACGATTGGTGTTGGCAATTCGCTGCAGTTCACCATCGACAGCCAGGATCAGTTCGGCAACCCAATCGAGGTCACCCCGGTCTGGAGCATCAACGCCGGTGGCAGCATCTCCGAGACCGGCCTGTTTACCGCGGTCAGCGTGGGCGGACCCTTTACGGTGCGGGCTGAGGCGGATGGGATCGTCGCCACGGCAACGGTCAGCGTGAACCAGTCACTGCCGCTGTTCCAGGAGGGCTTCGACAGCGGCGCCAACGGTTTTGTCTACCTGGATGATGCCTTCCGCGGCACCACTCAGCCCGACTACGCAGATGGTCGCTGGCAGGCCAATGGCGGCTTCTCTGGCGCTGGGCTGGAGGTGATCCTGGGTGGCATCGACACCATCGACACCTTCGGCCAGTCAGGTGGCTGGCAGCACAATTTTAACTTGGCTGAACCGGCCGAGGTCAGCCTGTCATTCCGCTATAACCTGAGTCAGTCACCCCACTATGAGGCGAATGAGCAGAGCCAGATGCTGGTCAGCCTGGATGGGGTGCTGTTTGGCTTGGATCCCAACGACTACATCGCGCAACTTGCAGGTAACGGCAACGGTGGCCAGGACGAGACGACTGGTTGGCAACTGTTTGAGGTCAACTTTGGGACTCTCCCGGCAGGTGATCACTCGATAGTTATCGGCGGTTTCAATAACCAGAAAACTGCGGCCAATGAGATCACCACGGCACAGATCGATGATGTGGAACTGATGGCGACAGGTTCACCCGTACCTTCAGACACCATCTCGCCAGTGATCACCCTATTGGGCGCCAATCCGCTCAGTTTTGAGGTAGGCTCTGGCTTTACTGATCCGGGTGCCACTGCAGTCGATGATTTCGACGGCGATCTGACGGCCAGCATTCAGGTGAGCGGCAGCGTGGACCCGGCCACTGCGGGCAGCTATACGCTGACCTACAGTGCTACCGACGCCGCTGGTAACAGCGCCACAGCGACCCGCACCGTCACGGTGGCAGCTGCCTCCGATCCGGTAATCACTCTGCTGGGCGCGAATCCGCTCAGCCTTGAGGCGGGCAGCAGCTTCACCGACCCCGGTGCCACGGCCAGTGACGCCTTCGACGGCGACCTGACGGCCAGCATTCAGGTGAGCGGCAGCGTGGACTCGGCCACTGCGGGTAGCTATACGCTGACCTACAGTGCTACCGACGCCGCTGGTAACAGCGCCACAGCGACCCGCATCGTCACGGTGGCAGCTGCCTCCGATCCGGTAATCACTCTGCTGGGCGCGAATCCGCTCAGCCTTGAGGCGGGCAGTAGCTTTACCGACCCCGGTGCCACGGCCAGTGACACCTTCGACGGTGACCTGACGGCCAGCATTCAGGTGAGCGGCAGCGTGGACTCGGCCACTGCGGGTAGCTATACGCTGACCTACAGCGTCACCGACGCAGCGGGGCATATTGCCAGTGTCGTGCGGCAGGTTAAGGTTGTCGCGCTGGGTCCAGTTGATACCGATGGCGATGGTATTCCCGATAGTGAGGATCTGGACGATGACAACGACGGGATGACTGACCTATGGGAACTCCAATATGGTCTGGATCCATTGTATGCCGCAGATGCTGGTCTCGATGCGGATGGCGATGGCTTCTATAACCTGAGCGAGTTCTATGCCGCAACCAGCCCGCTGGATGCCAATGCGTTTCCGGGCCAAGGGAGTGCCGGCAAGACATTGTTGGGCGTCTACCACGGC